>JASHUV010000037.1 GCA_030039825.1 Thermoplasmata archaeon | reverse complement strand
CGGGACGGACCGGCGACCGCTCCCCGGGAGCGTGGCCGAGCTCGGCCCGCGAACGATCGGCGGGGTTCCCCAGTGGGTCCTACGCCGGGGCGTCGACGCGACCCAGCCGGAGATCCTGCTCCTCCCCGACGGCCCGGGGGAGACCCTGATCCCCCTCGCGCGGGAGGTGCAGGTCGAGCTCGAGCGGGCGTTCGTCGTCGTCAACTGGGACCCGAGGGGGACGGGCCTCTCCGACCGGACGGCCGGGGCCGGTCCCGTGACGCTCGCCACCCTCGTCGACGACACCGTCGAGCTCGCCGGCGACCTCGTCCGCGAGAGGTCCGGGGAGCCGATCGTCCTCGCCGGCATCGGTTTCGGGAGCGCCGTCGGGCTCCTCGCCGTGGCCCGGGCGCCGGAGCGCTTCTCGGCGTACATCGGGGCCGCCCAGTGGGTCGAACCGCGGGAGAGCGACCGGCGCGCCGCCGCCTGGGCGCGCGCGGAGGCGATCCGGGTCGGGCGGCGGTCGGCGCTCGGCGCGGTCGAGGCCCTCGACGGGTACCCGGACGATGCGCCCGAGCGATCGCACCTGCTCGACCGCGCCTTCCGGGAGCTCGGGGCGCTCTACCAGAACCCCGACGGGGAGCACCGCCGTCGCCCGCCGCTCGCGGGTCTGACCCCGTACACCCTGCTCGACCTCGTGCGGCGGCGGGCCGCCCGGGCGAGGGCCGAGGCGACCGTCGGCCGCGAGGCCCACGCCCTCGATCTGCCGCGCCGGGTCAGCTCGGTCAAGGTCCCGACCTACTTCCTTGCCGGCCGGTTCGACCACCGGACCGACGCGGAGCTCGCCCGGGAGTACCTGCGGGTGATCGACGCGCCGCGGAAGGGATGGTGCTGGATCGAGGACGCCGGGGCGGCCGTTCCGTTCGAGGACCCGGATGCCTTCGCGGCGGCGCTCGCCCACTTCGCGCATGAGGCGAGAGGCCCGGCCGCGCCGCGCTGGGGCATCGCGACCTGACGGTGCGGGCGCCTAACCGCCCGCGGGTGCGGGGCGATCCTCCTCCGCCGACGCCACCGGGGGCGCGGCGACCACCTGGCGGCGGCGCAGCTCGTGGACGAGTCGTTCCCCCTCCAGCGTCAATCGATAGACCTTCACCCGCCGGTCGGTCCCGCGAACGTGGTCCCGCTCGACCGAGAGGATCTCGGCGGCCACGAACTCCTGCAGGGCCCCGACGATCGCGCCCTGGGTGACCCCGAGCGCCTCGACGATTCCGGCCTGGGAGAGGGCGCGCGGAGGCACCTCGTCCGGCCCGTAACGTCCCTGGCGAGCGATGTGAAGGAGGATCCGGTAGGCGAGGCCCAGGGGATCGTTCGCTCGCGGGCCGGGCCGAGCGTCGGGCATCAGGCCGAGCCCGCCCCGTCCTTCGGCGGGATCGCGGCCGCTCCCCCCCCTCGCGGGGAGGGACCGTGGCCGTTCCGCGGGCGACGCACGGCGTCCGGCCTCACCCGCATGACGGACCGGAGCGCTCGACGAACGCCCCGAGCATAAGGCGCTCGGGTCGAGGCGGGGACGACCGCCGTCGCCGCCTCACCTCGGGCGGGGCGGATCGTCGACCCGGCCGTACTGCTCCCCGAGCCGGGGGGCCTCCCGGAGGAGGCGATGCACCGTGCCCCGGGCGCGGTGGACGAGCCGGAGCCGGCGTTCGATCCAGAGGACCGAGCCCGCCACCACCACCAGCACGGCGAGGAGCCCGCCGCCGAGGTAGGTGGAGCCGGTCGCCTTCGCCGTCCCGCTGCCCGGGGGGCTCGGACCGCCGCCCGCCGGGGCGGTCACGGCGAGGACGGTGGTCCGGGTCGCCGTCTCGCCAAGGGCGTCTACGACGGTGACCGTGACGACGAACTGCCCGGTCTCCTGCGGGGTGCAGGAGAAGCTCGATGTATTGGCGGCCGCGCAGCCGAGCGGAAGCCCCCCGTAGGTCACGAGGTAGGGGGTCGTGCCGCCGGTCACCGACGCCCGGAAGGAGACGTTCGAGCCGTCGACGATCGTGGCCGCCGCCGGGGCGAACTCGGTGAGGGCGAGCTCGGGGTGGACCGTCAGCGTCGCGGCGTTCGAGGTTGCACCGTAGCCGAACCCGTCCGAGGCCGAGGCGACCACGGGGAAGCTCCCCGCCTCGGTCGGCGCGCAGGTGATCGACGTGGCGTCGGCGGACCGGCAACCGTCGGGAAGGCCCGAGTAGGAGAAGGAGAGTCCGCCGGCGCCGCCTCCCGCCACGAGGCTGAGCTCCGTCGATTGCCCGACATCGAGGAGAGCGCGGGCGGCGAGGAGGCTCGTGATGAACGGGTGGGGACCGACGACGAGCTCCTGGGTGATCGTGCTGTCGGCCCCGACGGCGTCGGTGAGGACGGCGCTGACGTCGTACGAACCTTCGAGCGTCGGGGAGCAGGTGAGCGTCGTCGCGTCGGAGGAGACGCAACCGGGGGGGAGCCCCAGGTAGGCGTAGGAGTACGGCGCCGTTCCACCGTCGGCGGAGACGTTGAGCGTGAGGGGCACCCCGAGCTCCGTCGAGGAGAGGCTCAGCCGGAACGCCGTGACCTCGGGCGCCGCGTTCAGGAGGAGGTCGACCGGGGGCAGCTCCGCGAGTCCGCTCGCCGACCCGACGGAGCCGGTGAGCGTGTAGGTTCCCTCGGTCGCGCCCGCGCAGGGGAACTCCGGGACGCTCGGCACGGCGCAGCTCGGCGGGAAGCCCGAATAATGGAAGACCGTCGGCCCGGCGGCGAGGTCCCCCCGGACCTCGACCGTGAGGTTCACGCCCGCGTCGGACACGAGCGACGAGCCGCTGCCGATCGCGCCGGCGATCGCGAGGACCGGGCCGATGAGCTGCCAGGTACCGGACACGAACTCCCAGGTGTCGGTCAGCGGACCCGAGGCGCCGGTCCCGCCGAAGACGACGGCCGAGTCCGTGACCGGATCGTAGGCGATCGGGGCGTTCGCTCGCATCGGCGGAGCGCTCGGGGGAGCGAGCTCCGACCACGCTCCGCCGGAGTACGACCAAGTGTCGTTCCGG
>JASHUV010000036.1 GCA_030039825.1 Thermoplasmata archaeon | reverse complement strand
AGATCGCCGAACGGGTCGGGAACGGGATCTGGATCGACCAGCTCGGGTACGCCTTCCCGGACCCGGTCTCCGCCGCGTTCGGGGGGGAGATCCGCCTCGCGTACCGGATCCGGAACGGGCGGATCGCCGAGCCGCTCCGGGGCGGGACGGTCGGCGGGACGACGCTCGGCAAGCCCGAGGCGGCCTCCCTCCTGACGGCCGTCGCCGCGATAGGGTCGCGTCCGCGCCTCGTGGGGGCGCTGAGCGCCCCGCCGATCGCGACGAACAGCCTGACGGTAGCGGGCGTCTGATCCGCGCGGCCTTACGGGAGCTTGACGAGGATCGTCTTGCAGGAGGCGCAGCGCTCGCCGGCGAGGTTCGCCGAGTAGGTGCCCTGGTAGCCGGTCGGGACGAGGACCTCGAGGCCGTTCGGCCTCAGCCGCCGGGAGGCCGACTCGTGGGCCCAGAACAGCCCCGATCCGTTCGTCGTGGAGACGAACCCCGCCTCGAGGGGCCCGCCGCAGGTCCGGCACGTCGAGCTCGCCACCACCGCCATCGATCGGGGTCGAGCGGAGGCCGAGTATCTTTCGTTTGCGGCGCTGCCGGACGCCTCGAGAAGGTAGCCCGGCGTCATGTCGGGTCGTCCGGTCTTTAAGCCCCCGTCGGGGCCGGGAACCCCGACGGGAGCTTGCGTTCATCGTCACGGCGGGCCGTGCGGGCGCGAGGCGCCCGGGCGGCGATCGCCCCGGACCGGGCGGTCCCGGTCTCGGGGAGGCTTTCGACGCGCGGCGTGAGCCAGGCCGGCCACGCCTCCTCGGTGCGGGCGGCGGGGATCCGGTCGACGGAGACCCAGAACGCCTCGCCGCGGGGTTGGTCGAGCCAGCGGGGGGCGCGGGCGCCCCTCGCCGACTCTCGCTGGATCACGGGACCCCGCTCTACGCGAGCGCGACCGACCAGCGCGTCGACCGGCCGATCGGCGGGGAGGAGCGGTTCGCGAGGACCGGGACGGGGGGTGGGTAGTACCGGGAGGCGCTCCGGAAGTCCTCGGCGCCCTTCCACACGTGCTCGGGGGCCGGCCCGACGGTGAGGCGGCGGACGAGCCGCGCCCCGTGGGGCTTCTGGCAGACCGGGCAGTCGGAGGGGCCGCTCTCGTGCTGCACGGACGACGGGGCGATCGCCGGTCCGTGGAGGAGGTTCGCGTTCCGCTGGAGCGCCCAGGGCCGGGCGGGGAGGTCGGCCGCCGCCATCCTAGGCCTCCAGGGTCGTCGCCCAGCGGGCGAGGCGCGCGAGGAGCGGGCGCCGGGAGCTCGACCGGGCGATCGCCCGAAGGGCCGCCCGGCCGCCGCCGTGGGAGTGGCCGCAGTCGGCACAGATCTCGGACTGGGGGAGGCGGGCGCGGTACACCGAAAGGTGCGGGGGGAGCGCCGTCCTCGGGCGGTGGGCCGTCGGGGCCTCGAGGGCGGGCGAGGCGGACGAGGGGCTCCGGCCGATCATGGCGTCTCCTCCGTGACACGGGGGAACGGCCAGGTCGCCGAGAGGGGCGCCGCCTTCCGGCCGCGGGCCGAGGGCGTGGAGAGCGACGTCGCCACGGGGGCGGGGGTGGTCGAGTGGCCGATCGACGGCAGGTAGCGGACGAGCCGGCTCTCGTGGGCCTTTCCGCACGCCGGGCAGATCTCCGACTGCAGGAGCATCGTTCCGATCCCGCCGAGCCCCCGGCTCGATTCCTGGGTCCGCGTCATGGTGACCCCTCATCTTTCCGACTTCGTATTTGAACGTTGAGCGTTATTTTGTACAAAATAGCACTAAGTAGGGGAGGGCCCCTCTCCCGGACGTGCCGGTCAAGACCTACGTCCTGACCGAGATCCTCGATTACGTCGGCACGCACGCCTCGGAGGAGGGGGCGTTCGGGATCTCCCAGCAGGAGCTCGCCCAGTCGCTCGGCTACCACCCCTGCTCGATGTCCCGCCCGCTCGCCCGGCTCGTCTCGGACGGGCACCTCCTGAGGCGACGGGGCCTCGTCCGGGGCGGGGAGCGGAAGCAGCTCGTCTACCGCCTCACGACCACCGGAGAGGAGCTCCTCCATCGGGAGGCCCGCTACGTCCCGATGCTCCCCTCGGAGCTCCCGGTCCCGCCGAGGCCGTTCCTGGGCCGGCGGGCCGAGCTCAAGGGGCTGATGACGAACGCCCACGACCCGGAGACCCTGCACTGGGTCGACGGGCCCCCGGGGATGGGCAAGACCGCCCTCGTCGCCCAGCACGTCCGGCGCCTGAAGCGGGGACGGGTGCCGTTCTGGTTCTCGGTCCGGCCGGGCGCCTCCCCCCGCCACTTCCTGGAGGCGATCGCGCACGCCCTCTCCCCGGTCGGCGCCGCCCAGCTCGCCTACTACGCCGGGGTGCAACGTGCCCCCACCGGGCGGGAGGTCGCGAGCCTCGTCCTCCGGGCGCTCGGCGACCACCCGATGCTGGGGGTCATCGACGACGCCCACCTCTGCGGGCCGGACCTCAAGGGCTTCTTCGGCGAGTTCTTCCCGGCCCTCCTCGCCGAGGGCCAGGTCCTGTTCTACATCGTCGGCCAGGAGCCTCCGTTCGCCCTGCCGAACGGGCCGGAGGTCGAGCGCCTCACGATCGGGGGCCTCGACCGGGCCTCCGCCCACGAACTGACCGACCGGCAGGGCGGCCTCGCCGACCGGTTCGAGACGGTCTTCCAGTCCTCGCTCGGGAGCCCGCTGATGCTCCAGCTCGCCGTCCAGAACCCCGGGGTCGAGGTCAAGCCCTCGACGCTCACCGACGCCGTCATCGACAAGATGTCGCCGGAGGAGGTCCGGGCCCTCCTGCCGGTCGCGCTCGCCACGAACCCGATCCCGAGGAGCTTCCTCGCGGAGTTCGGCGGGCTCGAGCGCGCGCGGATCGACGAGCTCCTGCGGGTCGGCACGCTCCACCCGGTCGGGGAGGGACGTGTGGAGCTCGTCGAGACGATCCGCCGCTCCCTCCTCGCCCGCGCCGGCCCGCTCGAGCGGGAGGGGCACCGGACGCTCGCGACGTTCTACGGCCGCAGCCACCGCGCCGACGCGGTCCGGGAGCGCTTCCTCCACCTCGTGGCGGGCGAGGACTGGCGCCCCGCGACCGAGCTGCTCGCCCACGAGGAGCGCAAGATCCTCTCCCTCGGCTACTCCGACGCCCTGCGGAACGCGTTCAACCACATGGCCCTCGCCCTGCCGCCGGGCGCGAGCCGCCTCCGGGTCCTCCGGGTCGAGGCCGAGCTCCTGCGCTCCCACTCGGAGTTCTGGGAGTCGATCCTCCTCCTCCGTCGGGCGATCGCCGAGGCCGGCGAGGACCGGAGGTTCCGCTCCGAGAGCCACCTCCGGATCGCCGAGCTCCACCTCCGGCTCCGCCAGGTCGAGACGGCCGAATCGGCGATCGCCGACGCCCGCCGGGGGGCGCCCTCGACGAAGCGTCTGGGGGCGATGTTCGACCTCGCCGACGCCCGGCTCGTCGAGGCCCGGGGCGACCTCGCGACCGCCCGACAGATGTTCCAGCGCGCCTTCGAGCGGGCCCGGAGGGACCGGCTCGCGGACGTCGCGCTCGAGGCGCTCGTCGCCTGGTCCCGCCAGGCCTCGATCGGGGGGGCCCACGACGCCGCCCTCCGGATGGTCGAGGAGGGTCTCCCGCAGGCGCGGGGCTCGGGCCGGACCGACCTCGTCTTCAACCTGCTCCTCGTCCGCGCCCGGGCCTACCAGGAGACCGGACGGCGGGACCTCGCCGACCTCGAGATGCGCAAGATCCGCCAGGAGACGGAGTCGCTCGGCCTCCTGAACCAGCTCATCTACACGCTGAGCGGGCTCGTCGCGATGGCCGTCGAGGCCGACCGGTGGGAGGAGGCGGCCGAGTTCGGACGCCAGACGATCGGCCTCGCCGAGCGGCTCGGCAACGAGACCGTCCTCGGTCATACGCTCGCCTCCCTCGCCACCGGCGAGATCCGTCAGGGGAAGATCGCCATGGCCCGGGAGCACGCCGAGCGCAGCGTGCTCATCCTCAGCCGGCTGCCGGCGTCCGACTCGCTCGTCTACGCTCGGTCCTACCTCGCGGAGGTCTACACGGTCGTCGGGGAGGCGGCGGGAGCGAAGGAGCAGTTCGACGCCGCGGTGGCGCTCGCCTCGTCGATGGGGATGCGATGGTGGGTCGACGCGCTCGAGAAGGAGCTGGGGAGCAAGATCCGCGCCCTCCTCGAGGGGCCGGAGGCGGGGGGGTCGACCTCCGGCACCGAAGCGCCCTCAACGGTCGACCGGACGGAGGGGGAGGCCGACGCCCCCTCCGACCTATAGGGAGTTCACTGCTGGTCGCGCGGGAGCGGGGGAACCACAGGGAGCCACATGTGCTACGCACCTCCGAGGGCGTCGCGGCCAGTAGGCTACTTGAAGGTTCCCCAAGCGCGCCGTATAACTGGCGTGGGTAAATTACGACGCATTCATACGGATGGGTGCGCACGAATATAAGTTTCCTTATTCCCGCCCTCCGTCGACGGCGTTAGGGCCGCGGCGGTCGTCGCGGCTCCAACGTGCCCCCCGCCGGCACGCCGGGCCCTCGCAAGGTGCGAACCGGCGGGGGCTGAAATAGCCCACGGTCGAACGGCAGGGGGTGGTCCGAGGGGGGCCGAATCGATCGGTCCGACCGGGTCC
>JASHUV010000035.1 GCA_030039825.1 Thermoplasmata archaeon | reverse complement strand
GGTTCATGGACGTCGACGGCTTCTTCGAGAACGTCGAGGCGATGATCGAGAAGTACCGCGATGCGCGCTTCGCGCGCGTCCGCACGAGCATCGCCGGCGCGAAGCTCCTGCACGACGTCTCGAAGTACTTCGACTTCTCGAAGGCCCCGGAGGGCCTCAACGAGAAGAACTGCGTGAAGATGATCGCCGCGATCTTCACCGAGGGCAACAAGGAGGCGCTTGCCAAGTTCACGTGGCGGACGCTCTACATCGGGAACATGCACTTCCAGGACGCGTACGACTACGATATCCAGCGCCTGATGCGCTGCGACATCCACTACTCCGTCCCGGACGGGCGCATCATCCCGTTCTGCTCGTACAACTCGGGCCCCATCTACCGGACGGAGGTCGAGAAGAAGTTCTCGATCCCGATCCCCGACTGGCAGCGGGCGAAGGCGCAGAGCGGCCTCACGCTGAAGACCATCGAGACGATGGGGATCAACGGCGAGGTCATCGTCGACCCCGAGTACTACAAGATCCGGGCGCTCAAGGGCGCGCCGGGCATGTCGAGCTAGACGCCCGGACCGCTCCGGAAGGACCCCCTCGGGGGTCCTCCCCTCACGCCGATGGCGATCTTCCCGGGCCGGCCGGCTCCCCCCGGGCGACCGAGCTCCGTGGCGGGCGCGCCAGCAGGATCTCGCCCGGGATCCGGAGGGTCGCGGGGTCGAGCGGGCCCGCGGCCCGCTGGGCCGCGCGGGCGGCATCGATCGCCGCCCAGATGGTGTCGGGCCGGAACGGCGCGGGGCGCGCCTCGCCCCCGCCGGGGTGCTCGGGTACCCAGAGCAGGACCGCCTCGATGTGCTTGCACGTTCCGACGCCCCGTCGCCCGAAGTCGGTGCAGTCGCACAGGGCCCCGTCACGACCAGGGAGCTCCGGGAGGAAGACGTGGTAGCGGGTCCCGTGGACCGGGTTATCGACCTCGAACTCCGGACACGCCCCGCCCGAACGCGGCCGGACGTCGAGAGGTTCCTCGAGGGCCCGGCGACGTCGCTCCCGCACGGGGTCGGCCGGGGGGGCCGTCCCGCCCGTCGGTGACCTCCGGGCCCGCGTCGGCATCCCTCCGGACGGGTCGCGCGACGTCATTAGGGAGCGCCTCGGGAGGGCCCGCCGGGGGCGGGCCCTCCATCACCGTTATCGGGATTCGCCCGTCGGAGGAGCGTGACCACCACCGACGAGGCGACGCTCGCCGAACGCCGGCGGGTGAGCCGTCAGAGGATGATCGTCGGGGGGGTCGGATTGACGATGCTCTCCGGGGTCCTCCTGCTCGCCGCCCCGGATCTCACGGGCCCGCTCGTGCGCGACCTCCCGTTCCTCGCCGGGGCGCTGCTCGCCCTCTTCCTTGGCGGGATCCTGCTCGGGATCGGCTACGGACGGCGCGCGCCCCGGCCCGGACGGTAGGCCGTGGCCCCGAGCCGGTTCCGCATGGTCTCGATCGACGTCGACGGGACCCTGACGACGGTCCACGGCTGGAGGTTCATCGCCGAGCGGCTCGGTCGGACGGCGGAGTTCGAGCGGACGAACGCGGCGTTCTTCGCCCACCGGGAGGACGAGGACGAGCACCTCCGCCACCTGCTCGGGGCGGCGACCGGCCTTCCCCTGTCCCGGCTGGTGCCCCTCCTCGAGGCGACCCCCAAGCTCACCGGCATCTCCGAGGCCGTCCGGGAGCTCGTGTCGCTCGGTCTCCGGCCGGTCCTCTTGACGCACAACCCGCACTACATCGGTCGATGGTACGCCGAGCGGTTCGGCTTCGTCGACTGGGACGGGACATCGGCCGGTCCCGACCCGGAGGTCGATGGGGGCGTGATCCGGCCGCCCGGGGCGATCCGCGCCGACAAGATCGGAGGCCTCGCGCGCCTCATGGGGCGGGCCGGCATCCGTGATCCGCGGGAGGTGGCCCATGCCGGGGACGGGTGGGCCGATGCGACGATCTTCCCCCGGGTCGGTTTCGGGATCGCCGTGAACTCCGAGCTCCCCGAGGTCGACCGCGCCGCGGACGCCGTCCTGAGGATCACGGACCTCCGCCCTCTCGTCGGGACGCTGCGGTCCGCGACCCCTCGGCCGCTCCGCCAAGTATGAATATGAGTTTTCTTATGTCTCCCGGTCCCTATGGAGTACGTCGCCCTTCGGGCGATCCATCCGACCTGGCTCACCGTCCAACTGCCGACGGAGGTCGCCGAGCTCCTCCGGTACGACGCCGTCGAGGACGCGTCGGGTCGGGCGCCGGGGCGGGGGCTCGCCTATCTGTCGCGGGGACCCGGGATCGTCCGCGTGGTGTCCGCCTATCGGGCCCGTGAGGTCCTGCCCATCGAGGTGGTCCGGGACCGCTACCTCGCCACGGCGCACCTGACGCCGAAGCTCCTCCACAACCTCCCGCTCGCCGTCATCCAGCACCTCGGCCTCCAGGTGCTCCCGAGGGGGCCGAAGGGGGCCCGCTCCACGGACGACGGTCTCCTCTGGTTCGTC
>JASHUV010000034.1 GCA_030039825.1 Thermoplasmata archaeon | reverse complement strand
CCGGGTCCGGTGGGAGGCGCCGTACCTGCGGTTCTTCGTGCTCTCCCACAACGCCGTTCGCGGCGGGGCGGGCGGCTCGATCCTCAACGCCGAGTTCGCGCTCGCGAAGGGCGTGCTCCGGCCGGGGCGGCGTTGAAGACGTTCGTGAAGCTCTGCGGGCTCAGGACGCCCGCGGAAGCGGCGATGGTCCCGGAGGGCGGGGCGGCCGGGTTCGTCGTCGACGTCCCCTCCTCCCCGCGGAGCCTCGCGCTCGAGGCGGCCCGGGCCCTGACGGAGAACGTCCCGAGCGGGGCGGAGATCTGGGCCGTCACGAAGGACCCGACCCCGGAGGCGATCCACCGGCTCTTCGATGAGCTCGGCGTCGACCGGATCGAGGTCGTCGGGACCGTGCCGGCGGAGCTCGAGTTCCTCGAGACCCATCACATCGTGCCGTCGTTGCCGCTGCCCGCCTGGGACCCGGCCGCCGGCGCCCCGAAGGTCCCCCGCCCGGAGGTCCATCCGATCCTCCGGTTCGACGCCCCGGGCGACCCCCTCCCGTCGGGGAGCGCGACCCGCGCCGATTGGGAGACGGCGCACGCGCTCGTCGAGGCCCACCCGGGCCGGAAGATGATCCTCGCCGGCGGGCTCGACGCCTCGAACGTGGCGGAGGCGCTCGCGACGGTCCGACCCTGGGGGGTCGACGTCTGCGCGGGGGTCGAGCGTCCGGACGGCTCGGGCAAGGACCCGGACCGGGTCCGGGCGT
This sequence comes from Thermoplasmata archaeon, assembly GCA_030039825.1. GTDB lineage: Archaea > Thermoplasmatota > Thermoplasmata > Lutacidiplasmatales > UBA184 > Lutacidiplasma. Next base: position 2,453 of record JASHUV010000034.1, on the reverse strand, counting down.
TCCTCGAGGCCGTCGCGGGCGCCGAAGGGTAGCGGCCCCCGGGCGCCCCTACGGACGGATCCGCTCGAGCGCCAGGAACTCGATCGGGCCCCCGTCCGGCGGGACGCTCGCCAGGAGGTACTCCTTCCGGACCCCCTGGGCGAGCCGGACGCCCCCCGCGACCTCCGGCCAGGGGAGGGTCCGATCGGCGCGCGCGGCGCGCACGAGGTAGCGCGCGTGGACCTTGTCCGGCGCCCGGACGTAGACGCGGAAGTGGGCGCCGTACTTGAATCCCGTCTTCGGGATCAGCCCCCTCGCCCGGAGCGTTCGGTACGCCGAGAGACGCTCCTCGAAGCCCGGCTCCACCCGGCGGGCCCGGGCGAGGAAGCGCGCGGCGGGGACGCTCCGTCCCGAGCGGGCGTCGCGCAGGAGGACCTGGCCGGTCGAGCGGAGGTGCTCGGCCTCGATGACGCTGAGCTCGAGCCGCTCCCCGATCCGGCTCCCGTACGCCTCGCCGTCCCCGAGGGCCGCGACGGCGTCGCCCTCGAACAGGACGACCCGGTCCCCGGAGAACCAGCCGATCGTCGGTTCCGGGCGGCGTCCCGGCTCGGCGGGTCCGGTCGGGGTCGAGCGCCGGACGCGGTAGTAGGTCAGGTCCGACTCCTCATCGACGAGCGCGAGATAGAGGACCTTGCGCGCCGCGGTCGCCCGCGCCGTGAGATCGAGGGCGCGGGCCGGGTCGAAGGGGCTGCGCTCGGACTGGGCGTCGACCCAGAACTTCGCCGGCGTCCGATGGAGGACCCCGCCCCTCGGGAGGACCGCGAAGGCGATGGGCGGGGGGCTCGCCCGGGCGACGTACCCCCGCTGCCGCAGGTCCCGGTAGACCACGTAGCGGATCCCGAACTCCGGATCGACCTTCGCCGCGCGGCGGAAGAGGTCGGGCCAGGCGACGGCGCGGTCGCGCGCGTCGCGGACCTCGAGGCGCCGGGCCTCCGCGAGGTAGACGGTCTCGAAGCGGTCGAGCGTGAGGCCGCGCCCCTCGACGGTGCCGTAGAAACCGCGCGCGTGGATCGCGCTCGCCTCCGCGAGGTCGGCGACCTCGGACGTGCCGTCCGGCCGGAGCCCCGCGCTCACGCGCCCACCGCTCGGAACGCCCGTCGCGATCCGGGGGGCACGGACGTGGGGAACGGGACCTCGTCTACCACGGGACCTTCTTGAGGCCGACCCAGTAGCCGATGTAGTTGAAAGCCGCGTGCATCCCGAGCGTGAAGACGAGGAGCCAGCCGAGGCCGTACCCGTTCCCGAAGGTCGGCCCGAAGACCGTCGGGGCGAGGAGGAGGCCGATCCCGATCGGAAGGAGGACGAACGGCAGCTGGTCGAGGAGCCAGGTGCGGGCCCCGCTCGGACGCCCGAGCCGGCGCTTGACGAAGGATCCGACGGCGTCGCCGGTCATCGCGCCTCCGGAGAGAAGTAACACGACGGGGACGGCCGCGAGGACCGTCGGCCCGAACCGGGGCACGAGCTGGAGGCTCGGCGGCGCGAGCAGGATCAGGTCCGCCTCGAGGAGGCCGAACGGCAGCGCGAGCAGGGTCCCGCAGAGGAACCCCGACCAGGTCTTCGAGGCGCCGAGGATCCGACGCCCGTCCCAGGGCCAGAGCCGGCCGAGGTCCATCGGCGGCCCCCGGCCCTTCGGCAGGGTCGCGAAGGCGTTCGCCAGGAACGCGGGCAGGAGGACCCACAGGACCTGGGCGGCGGAGAGGAGCCACTCGGCGACCACGGCGTCCGGCGGACCTCACGGCTCCTGGACGAACCGCTCGATCGTCGTCGCGATGCGCGCGACGAGGCGCGGGTCGGCGCTCTCCTCGGCCTCGTGGATGTGGGCCGACCGGTCCATGCTGCCGAAGACGAGGGCCGGGAGGGGGCCGCCGGCGCGCGAGACGATGCCGGCGAGGCTGCTGGCGTCGGTCCCGCCGTACTCGCCGAAGATGCCCGGCTCGTCGAACCCCTCGCGCATCAGCCGCTCGAGCTTCCTCGCCATCGGATGGTCGATCGGGAGCGCGTAGCCCCCCCGAGCGCGGTTCACCGGGGCCTCCGCCCGGGCCGTGGGGAGCGCCCCACCCGCCCACGCCTCGAGGGCGGAGAGCGTCTCGGCCCGCTCGGCCTCCATCGGCATCTCCGGGATCAGGCGGAGGTCGACCGAGAACGACGCGAGCCCCCGGGCCTCCCGGGCGATCCACCCCTCCGAGAGCGCGGCCCGCATGAGGTCGAGGGCGGCCGGGACGGGGTTGTGGCCACGGTGGGGGTAGCCCGCGTGCGTGCTCACCCCGATGACCTGCACGAGTCGGGTCCCGTCCTGGGGCGGGAGGGCCGTCGCGCGGGCCGGCGCCTCGAGCTTGAAGGGGGGCGGGAGGCGGCTCCGCATCCAGGCGACGAACGGCGTCCACCGTTCCTCCGGCCCGGCGAAGCCGAGCGTC
>JASHUV010000033.1 GCA_030039825.1 Thermoplasmata archaeon | reverse complement strand
CGCCGCCGCGGCGCGCGCTCCGGACGATCTCCGCGCGGCGATCCGGTTCGCCGCGGAGCGGATCCGCGCCTTCCACGACGCCCAGCGGCCCTCCCCGATCCGGGTCGACCTCGCCGGGGGCTCCCGGCTCGACCTCCTCTTCCGCCCGCTCGCCCGGGTCGGCCTGTACGTTCCCGGCGGGAGGGCCCCGTACCCGTCGACGGTCCTCATGACCGCGCTCGCCGCCCGCGCCGCGGGGGTCGGCGAGATCGTGCTCGCCACGCCGGCGCGGGCGGCGGAACCGGACGGCCTCGCCCCGGCGGTCGCCGCCGCCGCCGAGGAGGCCCGCGTCGACCGGATCGTCCTCGCCGGCGGCGCCGTCGCGCTCGGCGCGCTCGCCGTCGGAACGGCGAGCGTCCCGCGGGTCGACAAGATCGCCGGCCCGGGGAACCGCTACGTGACCCTCGCCAAGCGCGAGCTCGTCGGGGAGGTCGGGCTCGACGCCCTCTGCGGCCCGTCCGAATCCCTCCTCGTCGTGGACGACGCCGCTCCGATCGACTGGGTGGCCCGCGAGGCGATGGCGCAGGTCGAGCACGGCCCGGATTCCCGGGCGATCGTCCTGGCGGTCGGGACCGGCCGCGCCGTCGCGCTCGGCGAGGCGATCGAGCGCGCGGCCGAGGAGCGGTCCGAGGGGGAACCCGGCCGCCTCGGCGCGATCGACCTCGCCGAGGTCCCGGACACGGCGGCGGCCCGTGCGCTCGCCGACGCGATCGCTCCGGAGAGCCTCTACGTCGATACGCGCGACCTCGACCGGTGGCGCGCCGACCCGCCGACGTGCGGCGCGCTCTTCCTCGGGCGGTACAGCAGCGTGGCGTTCGGGGACTACGTCGTCGGTCCGAACCACGTCCTCCCCGTCCTCGGGAGCTCCCGGTGGTCGGGCGGGCTCACGGTCACCGACTTCGGGCGGTGGGTCGCCGTCCAGCAGCTGACGGCGAGGGACGCCGCGGTGCTCGCCGGCCCGGGGGCCCGCCTCGCCGAGGCCGAGGGGATGCGCTCGCACGCCGAGGCGCAGCGCGCCCGCGCCGGTCCCCCCGTGGGAGCCCGCGATGGCTAGGCCCCGACGCCGGGACGGCCGGCCCTCGGCCGTGGTCGAGAGCCCGGCCCTCCCCGGTCCCCCGCCGGTGCCGGACTACGTCGACCGGGACCCCCGCCTCCGCCGCTTCGACAACAACACGGCGCCGCGCGCCCATCCGGTCGTCGCCCGGGCCGGCGCCCTCGCGAGGTCGATCGAGCTCCACCGGTACGGGACGGCCTGGGGCGGCCGGCTGAAGGCCGCGCTCGCCGAGCGCTACGGGCTATCCGAGGGATGCTTCCTCGTCGGACCGGGTTCCGACGCCATCCTCGACGCCGCGGCGCGCGCCTACCTCGGCCCGGGCCGGCTCGGCGCGATGCTCCGACCGGGCTACGAGCTCCACGCGAACTTCGTCCAGCGGACCGGCGCGCGGCTGAGGGAGATCCACCTCGACGGGGACCTCCTCCTGCCCGCCGACCCCGCCTGGCGGCGGGGGATCGACGCCCTCTTCCTCGCCTCCCCGCACAACCCGACGGGGCAGGCCCTCGGGGCCGACGAGCTCACGCGCTGCGCCGAGGCGGTGCGGGGCCTCGTCGTCGTCGACGAGGCCTACGCGGAGTACGACGGGCAGGACCTCTGGACGGAGGGGCTCCCGCTCGGGAACGTCCTCTTCACCCGGACGTTCTCGAAGGCCTGGGGTCTCGCCGGTCTCCGCGTCGGCTACGGGGTCGGACCGGAGGAGCTCGTCGCCCGCCTCGAGCGCTTCCGCTACCCGTTCACGCTCGGGACCCTGTCGGAGGAGATCGCCTGCGCGGCGCTCCGGGAGCCCGCGTTCGTGACCCGGACCGTCGCCGAGGTCCGACGGGAGCGCCCCCGACTCGCGCGCGAGCTCGCCCGGCGCGGCTTCCGTGTCCTTCCCTCGGCGGCGAACTTCCTCTTCGCGGTCCCGCCGGTCCCGGGACCGGAGCTCGTCGGGGCCCTCCGGGCGCGCGGGATCCTCATCCGCGACGTCCGTCCGACGCCGTGGTGGCCGAACGCCGTCCGCTTCACCGTCGGGACCCCCGGGGACGACGCGGCCCTGCTCGCGGCGATCGACGCCGTGGTCGACCGGGGGGCCGTCCGGGCCGACCCGGCCCCGGCGACGGCCCGGCGGCGCCGGGCGAGGCGCCGATGAGGGTCGATCTCGTGCGGACCCCGGCGGGGAACTTCGAGCGGATCCGCTCCTCGCTCCGCGCCCTCGGCGCCGATGTGCGAGAGGTCCCCCCGTCGCGGATCGGGCCGGGGCGCGGACCGATCGTCCTCGCCGGGGTGAGCTCCTTCTCGACGATCGGCCGGGCGCTCCGCCCCGCTCGGAGGGCGTGGGAGGGCCTCGGGACCGACGGGCGACCCGTGCTCGGCATCTGCGCCGGTCTCCAGGCGCTCTTCGAGTCGAGCGAGGAGGGGGCCGGTCGGGGCGTGGGCCTTCTCGAGGGCCGGATCACCCGGCTCCGGGACCGTCGGCAGCCGCACCTCGGCTGGAGCCGGCTCGCCCCCGTCGGCCGCTCCCGGTTGACCGAGGGGCTCCCGACCGGAAGCTACGCCTACTTCGCCCACTCCTATCGGGTCCCGGACGGGGTCCCCGGGGAGGCGGCCCGGACGGAGTACCGGGGCGAGAGCTTCCCGAGCGCCGTCGCCGACGGCCCCCTCTGGGGCGTCCAGTTCCACCCCGAGCTCTCCGGGTCCGTCGGCCGGCGGGTCCTTACGAACTTCCTCGAGTTCGCCGAGGGGGCCGGTCGATGATCGTGATCCCGGCGATCGACCTCGAGGACGGACGCGCCGTGCAGCGCGTTCGGGGCGTCCGGGGGACCGGGCTTGAGGGCCTCGGGACGCCGGCCGAGTGCCTGGAGCGCTGGCAGGCGGCGGGCGCCGCCCGCCTCCACGTGGTCGACCTCGACGCGGCCGAACGCCGCGGCTCGAACCGGACCCTCCTCGCCATGCTCCTCGGCCGGGCCCGGGTGCCCGTGCAGGTCGGCGGGGGCGTGCGGGGCGCCGAGGACGTCGCCGAGCTCCTCGCCGCCGGCGCCGACCGCGTCCTCCTCTCGACGTCCGTCTGGGAGGACCCGGTCTGGAGGAGGGAGGCGGTCCGCCGCTTCGGGCCGAAGGTCGGCTTCGCGCTCGACGTGCGCGAGGAGCGCCTGACGCTGCGCGGGTGGACCCGGGAGGGGCCGCCGCTCGACGACGCGCTCGGGGCCGCGCGCTCGGCCGGGGTGGGGTGGATCGTCGTCACCGAGGTCGAACGCGAGGGCTCCGGGCGCGGGGTCGACCCGACCCGGCTCGGACGCCTCCGCCGCGGTTTCCCGGGGGAGCTCACGATCGCCGGCGGGGTCCGCGCACCGGCGGACCTCCGCACCCTCGAGGAGGCCGGCGTCGACGGCGCGATCGTCGGGCGGGCGCTCTATGAAGGGAGCCTGCCTATGTCGGTGCTCCGGGGAGGTCAGGGGTGAGGCCGGCCGAGGGGAGCGCCTGGGAGGAGCGGAAGGTCCGCCGGCGCAGCCGGGAGACCGACGTCCTCGTGACGATCGGTCGGGCCGCCGGGACCGTCCCGGAGGTCCGTCTTCCGGACCCGCTCATCGCCCACGGCGTCGAGAGCTTCGCGTCCTGGGGGGGCGTGCCGCTCCGGCTGGAGGCGAAGGGCGACCTCCACCACCACGTCGTCGAGGACGGGGCGCTCGCCCTCGGCCGAGCCCTCCGGGAGGCGCTCGGCGCCGCCCCCCGGCACCGGGTCGGCTCGGCGAGCGTCCCGATGGACGACGCGCTCGTCGACGTCGCGCTCGACCTGTCCGACCGGCCGTACGCCGTGCTCGACGAGCGGCTCCCCGTCGGCGTCCGCCACTTCCTGCGGTCGCTCGCCACGGAGGCTCGGTGGACCGTGCACGTCCGGATCCGCGCCGGCGAGGACGAGCATCACGTGGTCGAGGCGGCGTTCAAGGCCCTCGGGCTCGCCTTCGCCGCCGCCGCGCGCCCCCTCGACCGCCCGCGGAGCCGGAAGGGCTCGGTCGAGTGGAGCGGCGGCTGACGATGGTCGCGAAGCGCATCGTGCCGTGCCTCGACCTCGAGGACCGCGGGGTCGTCAAGGGGACTCGGTTCGTCGACCTCCGGCGCGAAGGGGCGCCGGTGACGCTCGCCCGTCGCTACGAGCGGGAGGGAGCCGACGAGATCGTCGCCCTGAAGATCGACGCGGGACGCGGCCGGCCCTGGCGGCTCCCGCTCCTGCGCACGCTCGCCCGCTCCCTCGCGATCCCCCTCACCGTCGGCGGCGGCGTCGGCAGCGTGGAGCGGGCGGAGGAGCTCCTGAGCGCCGGCGCGGACCGGGTCGCCCTCAATACGCTCGCCCTCGCCCGGCCCGCCGTCCTCTCGGAGGCCGCGCGGCGCTTCGGCCGACAGGCCGTCGTCCTCGCCGTCGACGCCCG
>JASHUV010000032.1 GCA_030039825.1 Thermoplasmata archaeon | reverse complement strand
ACGGGACCCCGATCCCGGGGATGACCCGCTCGAAGCTCTCCGGGCGGCTCATCGTCATCGAGGGGGCCGACGGCTCCGGCCGGACGACGGAGGTGACGATGCTCAAGGAGTGGCTCGAGGTCCAGGGCCACGCCGTCGTCGACACCGGCCTCCGACGCTCCACGCTCGTCAGCGAGCGCATCGACGAGGCGAAGCAGGGCCACACCCTCGCCCCGACCACGCTCGCGCTGTTCTACGCCGTCGACTTCGCGGACCAGCTCGAGAACAAGATCGTCCCGGCGCTCTCCGCCGGGAGCACGGTCCTCGCCGACCGGTACATCTACACCCTCATGGCCCGGGCCGTCGCCCGCGGCGCGTCGCGGGAGTGGGCCCAGGAGCTCTACGGCTTCGCGCTCGTCCCGGACCTCGTCCTCTTCCTCGACGCCCGTCCCGACATCCTGCTCCACCGGGCGATCATGAAGTACGGCGCGCTCGACTACTGGGAGTCCGGGATGGACCTCTGCCTCTCGCCGGACCGATTCGATTCCTTCTTCCTCTACCAGGCGCGCCTGCGCGCGGAGTTCGAGTGGATGGCGAAGCCCTACGGCTTCCACTTCATCGACGCGAACCGCCAGCCCGGGGCCGTCCACCTCGACGTCAAGCGGATCGTGGCGCCGCTCTACGGGCACGCCGCGCCCGGACCCGCCCCGAAGCGGGGCGCGCGCGCCCCGCCCGCTCCGACGGGGGCCGCCCCCACGACGTCAGCTGCTTCCGGGTAGCGAGCCAATCGAGCTGCGCCCCGCCGGGGGCCACGCGGCGGGGGAAGGAGAGCGCCGCCGCCCCGGCCTTCGCGAGCCGGGCGAAGGGGACGGGTTCGCCGGTGAGGGCGAGGCCGAGGAGGGCGCCGAGCGTCGGCTCGTGGCCGACGACGACGAGGCGCTCCTCGCGGTGACCGGGCCGGTCGGCGAGTCGCTCGAGGATCGGGGCGGCGAGCGCGCCGCTCGCGAGCTCCTCCCAGAGGACGAGGCGGGGCGGCCGGGGGTACGCCTCGGCGAGGAGCTCGGCCGTCGACCGGGCGCGCGCGAGCGGGCTCGAGGCGATCTCGTCGACCTTCCCGACCGCGGCGGCGAACCCCCGGGCGGCCGCCCGGGTCGCCGCGACGCCCTCTCGGGACAACGGGCGGGCGGTGTCGTCCGGCCACCGGCGCGGATCGCGGTCCTTCGCCGGTCCGTGGCGCACCGCGAAGAGCTCCATGCCCCCCGAGGGGCGGCCGAGGGGGCGTAAAACGTCGGCGCGGGACCCGGACCACCGGCCCAAGCTCTCAAAGGCGGGAGTCGCTCCCGCCCCCGGGCCCCCCCATGGTCGTGATCGATCTCACGCTCTGGACGTTCGTCGGGACCTGGACGCTCGTCATCGGGACGATCGTCCTCATGTGGTGGCAGGCCCGCCAGACGCGCGTCCTGAACAGCGCGAACGCCGTGATGGCGCTGAGGGAGCGGTTCTCCGACCCGACGATGCGGCGGGCCCGCCGCACGCTCGCGAACTACCTCCTCGAGCAGCAGCACGAGGACGTGACGAACCTCGAGGTCGGCGCGTTCTACGAGCTCGTCGGCGCGCTCACGCACCGGCACGTCCTCGAGGAGGAGCTCGTCTGGGAGGCGTTCGGCACCTGGATCGACGGCTACTACGACGCCCTCCGGACGCCGGTCGACCTCATCGGGCAGGCCCGCGCCGCCCTCTCCGACCCGCTCCTCTTCCACGAGTTCGAGTGGCTCCACGGCCGGATGGCCCGGCTCGACCGCCTCATGATGGGATCGGCGCAGGCCGAGCACAGCGAGGGGGTGGAGGCGACCCGCCTCTTCCTCCAGCGCGAGGCCGACCTCGACAAGGAGCTGTAGCGCCCCGGGCGCCCGCTTAAGTGCGGCCACCCCGCTGCGAGCCCGCGCGATGCCCGACCCGTCGGCGGAGCCCGCGAGGTTCCGGGGGCGCCCGCTCGACGTGGGGCCCGACGAGCCTCTCGCCCGCGCGCTCGCGCGCCGCGGGCGCCGCCTCCTCGGGCGATCGCTCCGTTACCACCGGCCCCGCGCGCCGTTCTGCGGGGTGGGCCACTGCACGAACTGCCTCGTGCGGGTGAACGGCGTGCCGAACGTCCGGGCGTGTCGCTACGTCCCGTCCCCGGGGGACCGCATCGTCTCGGAGGCCGGCTGGCCCTCCCCCGAGGTCGACCTGCTCGCCGCGTTCGACCTCCTCTTTCCGCGGGGCCTCGACGCGCTCCACGGCTTCCGGCGACCGGCGTGGGCGACCCCGCTCTACCAGCGGGCGATCCGGCGCCTCGCCGGCTTCGGCCGCCTCCCCGACGCCGGGGTCCCGCCGGCGGTCACCCCGGGCGAGGAGCGACGCGTGGAGCTCGCCGTCGTCGGCGCCGGCCGGTCGGCGCGGGCCCTCCTCGCCGCCACCGGGGCCGGTCCGGGCACGCTCGTCGTCGAACGCGACCGCGCCCTCGGGCTTCCGGACGGCGTCGAGAGCCTCGACCGGACGACCGCGGCGTTCCTCCCCCCGCCGGAGGAGGGCGCGGACCGTCCGTTCACCCTCCTCGCGGTCGGGGACCGCGGGCGCGCCCACCGGATCCGCGCCCGGACGGTCGTCGTCGCGACGGGGGGGTACGACGCCTCGCTCCTCTTCGCCGGGAGCGACCGGCCCGGCGTCCTCACCGCGGAGGGCGCCCTCGCCCTCGCGCCCGTCCCCGAACGGCCGCCGTTCCGCCGGGCCGTCCTCGTCGGGGGCGGCGAGCGCGTCGCCGGCCTCCTCGCGCTCTGGGGGACCCACGTCGAGGCCGTCATCGCCCCCGGCACGGTCGGCCCGGAGGTCGCCCGGGCGGCGAGCGAGATCGGCGTCCCGATCTACCCCCGCACCCTCCTCCTCGAGGCGACCGGCGGCCGCCGGATCCGGCGCGTGACGCTCGCGGCCCGGGGCGGCGGGGCGAGGTTCTCCCTGTCGACCGACGCCGTCGTCCTCGCGCACCGTCGGCTCCCGAACTCCCCGCTCCTCTTCCAGGCCGGCGCGTCGATGGCCTGGCGGTCCGAGGCGGGGGCGTACTTCCCCGCCCTCGGGCCGGGCTTCGCGACGAGCGTCCCCGGCCTCTACGCCGTCGGCGAGGTCGCCGGGTTCACCGGCGCGGCGATCACGGAGAGCGGCCGGCGCCTCGCCCCGTCGCTCGGCGGGCGCGGCCCCGTCGACCTCAGCGGCCTCACGACCCTCCTCGACGGCGCTCCCGGCCCCCTCGACGGCTACTACCCGGAGCTCGTCGACCGTCTGCCGCGGCGCTCGAAGACCGTCGCCTGCCCGTGCGAGGACGTCCTCCTCGGGGAGCTCGCCGACTTCCACGCGCGGGGGTACCGGGGGATCGAGGTCGCGAAGCGCTACACCGGGCTCGGGACCGGGCTCTGCCAGGGCCGCTACTGCGTCCCCGAGGCGGTCCTGCTCCTCGCCGCGTGGGAGCGCCGGCCCGCCCCCGAGGTCGGCCGGATCACCGCGCGGCCGCCGGTCGTCCCCGTCCCGCTCGGGGCGCTCGCCGGTCTCCCCGAGGGCGGAGCGAGGACGGGCCCGTGACCGCCCCGACGCGCGACCGCTACCGCATCATCATCGTCGGCGGCGGCGTCGTCGGCCTCTTCACGAGCTACCACCTCGCGCGCGCCGGCGCCGGCCCGATCCTCGTCGTCGAGCGCGGCTTCCTCTCCTCGGGCGCGTCCGGCCGCAACGGCGGCGGCGTCCGGCAGCAATGGGAGACGCGCGCGACGGTCCGGCTCGCCCGCGAGGCCGTCGGCGAGTACCGGCGATTCGGCCGGGAGTTCGGGCTGAACCCGTACTTCCGGCAAGGGGGGTACCTCTTCCTCGCCGAGAGCCCCTCGGAGGCCGAGCGCCTCCGCGCCGTCCACGCGATCGTCGCCTCCGAGGGACTCCCGAGCCGGCTCCTGCGCCCGGAGGACGTCGCCCGGATCGCTCCCGACGTCGCCCGCGACCGGGTCATCGCCGCGAGCTACCTCGCCTCGGACGGGACCCTCTACCCCTTCCCGGTCCTCTGGGGCCTCTACGAGCGCGTGCGCGCGCTCGGCGTCGAGGTCCTCCTCGGCGTCGAGGCGGCCGGGGTCGTCCGCACCGAGGGGCGCGCCGGGGGGATCGTCACCGCCTCCGGCCCGATCGCCGCCGAGCGGGTCGTGAACGCCGCGGGCGGCTGGAGCGCGGAGTTCTCCCGGCGGGCCGGGCTCGAGCCGGCGAACGCCCCGACGCGGCACGAGATCCTCGCCACCGAGCCCGTCCGCCCGTTCCTCGATCCGATGGTGATCCGTCTCTCCGACGGGCTCTACGTCAGCCAGACGATGCGCGGCGAGCTCGTCGGGGGGCGGACGATGCCGCACCCGCCCGGTACGGCCGGCGGGATGTCGACGTCCGTCGACCTCCTGCCGGCGATGGCGCGCTCCCTCGTCGACCTCCTCCCTCGGACGGCGCCGCTCCGGATCCTCCGGGCCTGGTCGGGCTATTACGACGACTCGCCGGACGGCCTTCCCATCATCGGCGAGGACCCGCGCCTCCCCGGCTTCGTCCAGGCGAACGGCTTCGGCGGCCACGGCTTCATGCTCGCCCCGGCGTCGACCCGCCGCGTGGCGCAGGCGGTCCTCGGGGAGAGGAGCGACCTCGATCCGGCGACGTTCGGCCCGGCGCGCTTCCTCGACCCGGACCGCCCGAGCACGCCGGAGCGCCTCCAGCCGGGGTAGCTCGCTCCCCGCGGCCGCCGGGCAAACGGCTTACCCCCGCGACCCGTCGACGGGAGGATGCCGCCGGAGGAGGGCGCGCCGAAGTTCGGCGCCCCGACGGGGGTGCCGGTCACGGCGTTCCGCGGCGCCCTGACCGCGGCGGACGCCTACGCGTCGACGCGCGCCGCCGTCCGCGCCGAGGGGGAGACGCTCCGTCTCGGGAACCGGTTCGTGCGGGCGTCGCGGTACCGGGAGGTCGCCTTCCTCGCGGCCGGGAACGCCGCGGGCTCCCAGGCCCTCGCCGTCGTGCATGGCCTCGGCTCCTCGGTCACCCAGGGGTTCGTGATCGCGCCGGAGGAGGCCCCCAAGGAGGTTCCGTTCCGCGGGACCGTCGTGCCGAAGGGGCCCCCGGGACGGCGCGAGGGCGTCGCGGCCGCCCAGACCGCGCTCGAGCTCGCCGGCGGGCTCCGGGCCGGGGACCT
>JASHUV010000031.1 GCA_030039825.1 Thermoplasmata archaeon | reverse complement strand
GATTGTCCCGGTGAGCGTGTGGCCGTTGAAGGAGGTCGACCAGGAGCTCGGCTCGACCATCGAGAGATTCCAGTTCTCGAGGTTCGTCTGGGCGGACCCGGTAAACAGGTTCGTGTCCGGGGCGTACGACGTGATCGACGTGTCCACGAGGTTGTCGTAGAGGAGGTCGCCGCCCTCGAAGGCGAAGATCGCGATCGGGGGACCGTTCGAGATCCCGTCCCCCGGGTACATCGTGGCGGAGAGATCGGTCGAGTTCTCGAAGGTGTTCCCCCAGACGACGTTGCCCGTCGGGACGGTCGGGTCGGCCCCGGCGAGGAGGAGCGAGCTCCCCTGGCTCACGAACGTGCTGTCGCCCACGAGGTCGTGGGCGCCGTCCCAGATGACGAGGTTCGCGAGCGGGAGGAACCCGGTCGGGCCCGGGTCGCCGTAGTAGAACCACCCGGTGATCCCTCGCGCCCCCCAGATCGAGACGTCGGAGGCGTCGAAGAGCTCGAACTGGAGGTGGTTCGTGGACGGCAGGCCGAGCGCCTCGAGCCCCAGCCCGTAGACGGCGGCGTAGGTCACGCCGAACAACGAGGGGTCGACGACGTCGACGCTTGCCGTCGTGCCGGCGAGGAGAAGTCCCGGGAAGACGGGGTACAGGTAGTCGTTCGCCTCCCCGAAGTCCGGGTCGAGGCCGGCACCGCCCGGGGGCGCGTTGTTGACGAGGACGTACGGGCTCGCGCTCGTGCCGCGCCCGCCGGAGGAGATCGCCGCGAGCTGGGCGTTGTCCCAGGCGACGAGGGGGGTGTAGACCCCCTCGAGCGCGTCCCGGGCCAGCGAGAGCGGGATCGAGGTCGTGCCCCCCGACCGACCGGTGACCGTCGTCACCACGGGCCGGTAGTCGCTCAGCATCGCCGTGACGGTATAGGTCCCGGGCGGTAGGACGAACCGGACATGGCTCGCGGTCTGGGTCGGCGCCCAGGCCGAGGAGGTCGACGCGGTGCTCTTACCCGGGTCGAAGAAGACGAACGCGTTCGTCGGGGAGAGGGTCCCGGAGAACGTCGCCTGGCCGGCGTTGCCGCCGGGGGTGGCGTTCCAGAGCGGCGCGGGGATCGACGGCCCGGCCGTGACGCTGACCGTGCCGGGCGTCGTGTACGTCTCGGCGATCCCCTCGGAGGTCTCCCCGGTGTCGCCGCCCTCGTTCCAGGCCGATTCCGGGTTCACGTAGCGTCCGGTGCTCCTCGAGCGCCCCGCCGGGCCGAAACCGTGTCCGGCGCCCCCGGAGGCGGGCTGCCAGTACTGCAAGCTCTCGGTGGCATCGATGCCGTAGACGGAGGTGGTCGTACCGCCGCCGGGGCCGCCGATCATGAGCTCGGCGTCGTACGGGAGGAAGCCCGTCGGCGTGAGCTGCGAGCCGTCGACGAGGAACGGCGAGGCCGGTACCGAGGCGTCGGGGAGGGAGGAGTTGAACATCACCGTGTCGTAGACACCGCTCGCCTCCACCGCGCCCGTGGCCGCATCGACGACGTCGTAGCCGAACCGGACGGTCGAGTAGCCGACGCCGTTCGAGGGGTCGTCGGTGGTGCTCGAATTGAGATAGAGGTGGACCGTCACCGGAAGGCTCACCGAGATCGTCGGTCCGAAGTCGTAGTAGAACGTCGGATAGACCGGGGTCCCGTTGCCGGCGGCGATCGTGCCGGCGGTGAGCGTCTCCGACGGCGAGGAGAAGTTCCAGATGTTGTCGAGGAAGGTGATCGATCCCGGGACGATGTTCCAATAGAACACGTTCTGCGCCCAGAACGCTCCCGTGCTCGTGTCGCCCACGGTGGTGTCGTTGGTGATGGCGTTCAACTGGACGCCGAAGGTGTTGTTCGTGCCGGCCGTCGACACCGCGCCGTCGTTGTCGAGCCAGAACGTGTTCACGGACCCGATCGAGATGCTCCCCTCCCAGCTCGAGGTCTCGATCGTGTAGGGCGTCGGGGTGCCGGTCGTGTTGAGAACGCCGAAGGCGCCGATCCCCATCGGGGCCGGCGCGACCGGATCGATCGGGCCGACGACCCCGTTCGTCACCGCCGCCGTTCCGAGGAAGTTCGGCAGCGAGACCGCGGTGAGGGGGAGGCCGTCGGACTTCGCCTGCGCCAGGATCGCCTTCTCCTGAGCGGCCCGAGCGGAGAGGCTCGGGGCCTGCGAGCCCGACGCGGCGCCCGTTCCGTTCCCGGCGGATCCGCCGGGCAGGGAGTCGGTCCGGCCCGCGGTCCCGGCGGGCGCCAACGAGGGAGCCGAGAACGGCACGTCCGGGGAGGCGAGGACCGGCCCCGCGGGCGCCCCGACAGGATGGGCGGAGCCGAGCCCGCTGCCCAGAGAAAGCACGGTCGACGCGATCAGAAGACCCACCCAGAACGCTCGCCGGGCCGACATGCGGGCGAGGCGAGAGCCATCGGGCTTTATGCGTTTCACCGGGCCCGCCGGACCCGGATCCCCGCCGCCCCCGGCCGTGCTGAGGAGCCCCAGGTCCCGCGGGCGAGGCGGTCAGCTTCATTCCCGCGACGCCCCTCTCCCGGACCGGCCCATGCGGATCACCGGAGCGCGGTTGATGGACGACGGCACGGAGAACCCCTGCTTCGGCTGCGGTCCGGGCAACCGCCAGGGGCTTCGCCTCGAGTTCTACGACGACGGGCGCCGCGTCCGCAGCGAACTGACGCCGAGGCCGGAGTTCGAAGGTTGGCCGACGAACTGGAACCTCGGGATCGCGGTGACGGCGGCGATCGAGACCCTCGGATGGGCGCTCTGGGAGCGCGAGGGCCCCTCCGTCCTCAGCGGCCCGATGACCGTCGAAGGCCTCGGACGCATCGAGCTCGCGCGCCCGCTCGAGCTCGAGGCCCACCGAGCCCGGCGAGGACCGGCGACCCTCATCGTCTCGACCGTCCGGCAACGCGGACGGCCGGTGCTGCGGGTGAGCGCTCCGGTCGCCGCGATGAGCCCGTCCCAGGCGCGCCGGTTCCTCCGGCGCGGTTCGGTCCTCCCGAACTCGATGCGCGCCGCCTTCGAGGCGCGGGCGGCGGTGGGAGCTCGGGGCCCGAGCGGTCGGCTCCGAACGGGTCCCACCGGGGGGCCCCTCGGGGGCCGCTCACCGCACGCCCAGGGTCGTTCGGGCCGGGCGAGGGACTAATAGGCTCTCGGGCGTCCGCCGGTCGTCCGGCCTCTCGGGGCTCCGGACCGCCGATGCGAGCGCGAACCTCGGGCGACCCCAGGGTCGGCCACGGGCCGTGGCTCGCGGCGCTTCTGGTCATCCTGCTGACCCCTTCCTTGGCGACGGGCCCGATGGGGGCCGGGGCCCGCGTCCCGGCGTCCGCCGGCCCGAGCGCCCCCGTGACCCTCTCGGAGCCCCGCGCTGGGCTCGACGCGCACCGGGCCGAGCGGGCGTTGACCTCGGGATTCCCGCCGATCGGGAACCCGGCGGAGAGCTGGCTCCTCTCGAACGATTCGGCCCTACCGGGCCTCCGGATGACGCAGAACGGCTCCTCGCCGGGGGTACTCGCGGTCGACCCGATGACCGGGGTCCTCTGGCTCGGGTACAACCGGTCCTCCCCGGGGGTCGAGGCGAACCTCACCCTCGTCGACCTTGGCGACTCGGAGGTCGTCGGGGCGATCCCCGACACACCGAACGTGACCGCGCTCTGGTTCGACGCGGCCACGAACTGGATGTTCGTGGGCGAGAACCCGAACGGGACGACGGCCCGCGTCGCGGTCCTGAACGCCACGACCTACGCGCCGGTCACGGGTCCGATCGCGGTCGGGCCGGACCCCGACGCGTTCGTCTACGATCCGCACTCGGGCGAGCTCTTCGTCGGGGGGACCGCGTCGGCGAACCTCACCGAGATCGACCTCCCGACGTTCGCGACCCGCTCGGTCCCGATCGATCTCGCGGGCCTGTACTATCCCGAGGTGACGAGCCTCGCCTACGACCCCGTGAACGGCGATGTCTACGTCCTGGCGTCCTCCGCCCAGGTCGCGGTCACGGTCCTGAACGGTTCGACCGGGGCGCTCGTCGCCCCGGAGATCGTCGGGCCGTACACCTACACGAACGACACCACGATCCTCTACGACCCGGCCGACGATCGCCTCTTCGTCCTCGAACGGAACGTCAGCTACGGGTCCTCGATCCTCGTGATCGACCCGGAGGTCCAGGCGGCGGTCGGCTCCGTCGCGGTCGGCGGCGGGCCGGACGACGACATCTACGCGAACTCGATGGTCCTCGACCCCCTCAACGACGCCATCCTCTTCATCGGGGCCCGGTGGTGGAGCTCGTTCGACGAGGGGGACCTCGGGCTCCTCTTCCCCTCCAACGGCACGTTCGAGTGGACCTCCTCCTTCGTCGGCCTTGGGCCCTCCTACCAGGCGTTCGACGCCGCGACCGGGATCGACTACGTCGCCCACGAGGGCCAGAGCTACATCAGCGGCGTCGACCCCGCGAACGGCTCGACCCGCATCCCGCTCATCGAGCTGGGGGGCTCGCCGGGAGCCGGGACGTTCGATCCCCAGGACGGCCAGGTCGACCTCCCCGAGGCGTACTGGGACGACGACGCCGCCGACCACGGGAGCCTCCCGAACGCGCTCCTCGCCCTGACCCCGGGAAGCGAGCGACCCGCCGAGGTCGAGCCGATCGGACCCTCGTCGGGCGGACCGGCCTCCTCCTCCACGGGCTACGCCCCGGTCGCTGTGGTCTACGACGCGGGGTCGGACCGGCTCTTCGTGGCGGACTCCGGGAGCGACAACGTGACCGTCCTGAGCGCGGCCACCGGCGAGGCCGACGGGTCCGTCCGGCTCCCGTTCGCCCCGATGTACGAGGCGGACGACCCGGTCGACGGCCTCGTCATCTTCGCCGACACGGCGGAGGCCCAGGCCGTCGACGCGGCGAACGGATCCCTCGCGGCCCACTACGACGTCGCCTACGCGTGCACCGCGCCCCCGCCGGGTCTCCTCGAGCTCCTGGCCGTCGACCCGACGAGCGGTCTCGTGTACCTCGCCCCGAACATCCCCGTCTGCGGCGGCACCCCCGGGCTCGTGGCGTGGAACCCGGCGAACGGGAGCGCGACCAAGTTCAACGTGAACGGCTACCCCTTCTGGAACGACGTCGCCTACGACCCCGTCGACGGCGACCTCTACATCACCGAGACCGAGTCCGACGATCTCGCCGTCGTGGGCGCCCAGAACGGGACCACGCTCGCCACCGTCGGGGTGGGGGCGAGCCCCGACTTCGTCGCCTTCGACCCCGACGGCGACCTCGTGCTCGTCGCCGACGAGGGGTCCGACAACGTCACGGTCCTCAATGGGACGAGCGCCGCGGCGGCCGCCGGCCCGACCGAGAGCGTTCCGGCCGGGAACGGCCCCTCGGCGATCACCGTCGCCTCGACGATCGACCAGGTGTTCGTCTCCGATGGGGCCGGAGGGTCCGTCATCGAGTACGCGACCACCCCGGAGATCGGGGCCGCGCGATCCCTCACCGCGGCGGTCGACGTCGGGACGACGGCCGAGCTGCGGGTCGAGGCGTCCGGGGGCTCGGGGAACCTCTCCTACTCCTACCGGGGCCTCCCGCCCGGGTGCGACTCCGAGGACGCCCCCGCGCTCTCCTGCACGCCGACGGGGAACGGCAGCTTCTCGATCGGCATCACGGTCACCGACGAGGTCGGGGCGACCGCTTCGGCGACCTTCCCCCTCCTGGTCGAACCCGCCCCTTCGCTCCGCCTGACGGCCACGCCGACCACGCTCGACGGGGCCGGGATCGTCGACCTGGGAGCGATCGTCACGGGAGGCAGCGCCCCGTTCTCGGTCGCGTGGTCCTACGGGGACGGATCGAACGGCACCGGGCTCGGGAGCGAGCATGCCTACGTCCGCCCGGGGCGGTATTCGGTCGGCGCCGTCCTGCGCGACGCGGCGGGGGCGACCGCCTCGGCCGCGACGACCGTGGTCGTCGGGGGCCCCTTGAGCGTCGCGATCGAAGGCGTCGTCGCGGCCGTACCGGCCGGGACGATGGTCAACTGGACGGCGGGGGCGATCGGCGGGATCGGACCGTACACCTTCACCTGGTCGTTCGGCGACGGGAGCGGGTTCACGACCGGCGTGAGCTCCCTCCCGAACGAATCGTCGGTCGCCCACGTCTTCGCGGCCGCGGGGACCTACCGGGTCCGCGTGACGATCGAGGACGGGGGGGGTGAGACGGCCACGGGGAACAGCACCGTCCGCGTGACGGGCCCCTCGGCCGTGGCGCCGGCGTCGAAGCCGTTCCCGTGGGTCGACGCGGGACTGGGTCTCGCCGATCTCCTCGTCGCGGTCGGGCTGGTCGCGCTCGTGCTCCGCCGGCGGCGTTCCTCTACGGTCGTCCCGGCGGGGGCGGCCCCCCCGGGCCGTCCGTAGACGGGGGCGCGCTCCCGCCGACCCCCTCGGACCCGCTCTCGGCCGGACCGGAGGAGCTCCCGGGCGTCGGAGGGCGCGCCGCCCGGTAGAGGCGGACGACGGCGAGGAGGAGGAGGACGAGCAGCGCCGCGAGGACGATCGCCACGGCGTTGTCCGCGATCGCCGTCGCGAGCGTGGGCGGCGAGGTCCGCGCCGTCGCAGCGGGGAGCGGGGGCAGGGTGATCGACGCGAGCGTCAGGTTGACGGTCGGTTCCGTCGAATTCCCGGTGGCGCCGAGCCCGAAGACGACGATCCGGTCGTCCGCGAGCGCCACGCCGAAGTGCGTCAGGCCCGGCACCCCGATCGGGGCGAGGGCGGTGACGTTCGTCGGGGAGATGTAGTAGGGTCGGACCCCCCCCGGGACGGCGGTGAAGACATACGTCCCGCTCCCGTAGGCGACGGCCTCGACGGCGCTCGCGTTCGGATCGACGGCGGTCGAGGCGGTCGCCGAGCCCGTGGCGACGTCGTCGACGACGGCCTCCGCGCCCCCGGCGCTCCGGTAGAGGAGGGCCGCCTCGCGCGGGGCCCCCTCGACCCAGGCGAGCGCGGTGAGGTTCCAGCCGGCCGGCCCGACGTTCCCGACCGGGACCGGGAGGGCGTCGTCCACCTTGAGGAGCGAGACGTTGCCGCTGACGTTCGTCAGCGACGCGACCCCGTCGGTGCAGTCGTATCCGGTGACGAGCGCCATCCCCGCAACGCTCGCGTTCGCTTCGATCGCCCCGGTGGAGGGGTCGTAGACGAGCAGGCGCTCCGGGGTCGTGGCCCCCGGACCGAGCTCCGGAGCGTCGAGGACCGCGAGAGCGCCGTCGGCGCCGCACGACCCGAGCGCGTAGGAGATCGGGTACCCCCACGCTTGGAGCGTCGTCGGGGCGCTCCAGGAGCTCGAGCCGTTCGCCAGGAGCGAGGTCGCGAGGGTGTAGGCCGGGAGGGAGTTCGGGTCGTTCCCGTCGAGCGCCGCGTCGGGGAGCGTCGAATAGACCGCCCGGACCGCCCCGTCCGGGAGGCCGAGGAGCTCGGGGGTGAACGCGACCGAACCGGCCGGACCCGGGATCGCCGACGCGGAGAGCGCCCCCGACGGACCGACCGAGAGGTCGTCGAGGTCGATCCCGTCACGCTCCGGCAGCGCGACGTCGTCGGAGGTGTAGGCGAGGAGCGTCCGGTCGCCGGTCCCGGCGATCGCCACCGACGACGCCGGGTAGATGTCCTCGACGGCGACCCCCGGGCCCGACCCGTTCCCGACGATCCGATCGTACTCGGAGGTGTTGTAGTAGCGCGGGGCGAGGCCCCAGGTCCAGGTGAGCGTCGGCGTCGGGAGCGCGGAGGGAGGGCTCGGGTCCCCGCCGTACTGGTAGAGGGTCCCGGACCAGAGCGTCCAGGTGATCTTGAAGCAGAGGAACTGGATGAAGGCGAAGACCGAGGCGTTGAGCCAGAGGCCCGCGAGGTGGGGCGTCGCCGTCTGGAAGAGCGTCTGCAGGGAGAGCGTCCCACCTCCCCCGATCTCGAAGACGTCGGAGATCCCGGCCTGGAGGGCGACCGTGAAGGCGACCCCGAGCCCGACGACGAGGTTCTCGACCATCATGTCGAGCCCGCCGAGGAAGTTCCCCGGGACCGTCGACGGGTCGAGGTCGACCGTCACCGAGACCGACGGGGCGAGCTTGAGGAGCAGGCTCAGCCCAATGCCGCCCTCCGGCGATTCGGCGGGGAAGAGGGGGACCTCGGTCTCGAACTCCGCGTCGAGCTCGAGTCCCGCCGAGAGGGAGTTCCAGTCGACCCCGAACACGTCCGTCGCGTGGCCCGCGTCGAGCGGCACGACCGAGAAGCTACCGGTGATCCGCACCGTCGCGCTGAAATCGACGCCCGGGATCTTGGCGCTGATCTCGACCGGCCCGATCGTGATCGACGGGTCGGAGCTGATCGTGCCGCTCATCGTGACGTTCCCCCAGGAGGTGAACGTGAACGTCGCGGTGAGGCCCGGGACGAGCGAGTAGGCGCCGGAGAAGCCCGGCGTCGGGATCGCGAAGTTGAGGAGCGTGCCGAGCGACCAGCCCATCTCGACCGCCTCCGAATAGCTCTCGTTCCACTCGACCGGCGTCGAGTTGACCGTGGCCAGGAGGATCGCCCCGGGGAACGCGTAGATCGACCGCATCCAGTCGGGGGACTCGACGATGTCGACCGGGAGCGTTCGGTAGAGCGACCAGTTCGTGTAGTTCGCCTGGACCGATAGGACCGCGCCCGGCGCGACGGCTCCCATGTCGACGGTGGCGTTCCAGATCGTGCCCGTCGAATGCCGGAAGGTGATCGACTCGTTCCCGAGCGTCCCGTTCACGAACGTCGGCGCCGTCCCGTCGATCGCGGTGTCGACGCCGAAGGTATCGTCGAAGGAGAACCCCGTGTAGAACATCCCCGTGAACTCCGTCCTCAGATAGATCCGGGACCCGTACGGGTCGACCGTGAGGGCGACGCTCGAGCTCGCCGAGCGCCCCTTCGCGTCGGTCACGACGACGCTGATCGTGAAGTGGCCGTGCTCGTCGGGAACGCAGGCGATCTCGGCCGCATCGGAGCTCGCGCAGCCCGGCGGCAGGCCGCCGTAGGCGTAGTCGTACGGAGGGCTTCCCCCCCCGGCGAGGACGGTGAAATTGACCTCGCTCTCGGCGTTCAGCTCGGTGATCGACTCGGACAGGGCGGCGGCGAGGTGGAAGTACGCCCAGGTCGCCGACACGCCTCCCGCGGCCCCCGGCGTCGCGCCCCCGAAGAGGACCACGCGCGAGGCGTTGAAGTCGAGCGAGGCCGTCGTCCCGACGAGGGGCGGAGGGGTGGGCTCGGAGAGGTCCGGGGTCCAGTTACCGTACGCTGCCCCGCTCGTCCCGACGGGGGTGGAGATGCGCATCGTCCAGGTGTCGTTGAGGGGCCCGGACGCGCCCTGGCCCCCGAACAGCACGACGTCGCCGCTCGCCGCGGTCCCCGGGACCGTGGCGGCGGGGCTCTCGGCGAGGACCGCCGAGTATCGCGCCGGAGGCGGCCCGGACGGGCCAAGATCGACCGACCGCCAGGAGCCGTTCGCGAAGACCCAGGTGTCGTTCAGCTCGCCGAAGAGGCTCGTGCCCCCGAACAGGACATCGTATCCGAGCGAGCTGTTGGTCATCGCCGCCCCCCAGCGCGGGGACGGTCCGCCGGAATAACCCGTCCAATGGCCCGTGGTCCCGTTGTAGCAGTCCGTCCCGCCGGAGGGACCCCCCGCCGTGTCCCCCCCGAACAGCAGGAGGCAGTTCCCGGTCGCGTACCACGCGAGCGACGCGCTCTCCGAGGTGTCCGGATCGCTCCCGAGGCCGAGGGACCAGCTGCCGTTCTCGAACCAGTAGACCGTCGAGCTGTACCCCTCCGTACAGTTGTTCCCGAGACAGCTCGATATGCCGCCGACGAGGACGAGCGCGCCGATGGCGGGATCGTAGGCCATCGAAGCGTAGGCGAGAGGCGGGGGACAGGTGTTCCGACACGCCGTCCGGGAGATGTTCGTCCAGGTGCCGTTGTCGTACATCCAGGTGTCGTTGAGGAAGCCCTGGAGCGTCTCACCCCCGAACAGGACGTCATAGCCGGCCGACGCGGCCCCGTCGAACGCGAGGACGGCGCCGGCGCGGGCGGGGGGGGCGCTCTGGGAGAGCGCGGACTCGTTCTCCCAGGACGGAGGGACGCCCCCCGCCGGCGCCGGGCCGGCGGG
>JASHUV010000030.1 GCA_030039825.1 Thermoplasmata archaeon | reverse complement strand
GCGAAGAGGACCCACCCTATGAGGGCGAGCAGGATCGCGGCACCGAGGACCCCGAGGAGCCCGTCCTCCTCCGCGCTCGACAGGCCGGAGGAGCCGGAGGTCGTCCCCGAGGACGAACCGGTCGGCGTCGTGCTGTTCACCTCGAGCGCCGTCGTCACGTTCGAGCCCGTCACGGTGAGCTTGCCGTTCGACGGGCTCACGGCATACCCCGACGGGACGGAGACCGAGTAGGTGTAGTTCCCCGCGGGCTCCGCGAAGGTGATCGAGGTGCCGGTGGTCGAAGCGGTGGTCCCGTTCACCGTCACGCTCCAGGCGAGCCCCGCCGGGAGCCCCGTCTCGACGAACGCCAGGGTGAACTTCGGTGCGGCCGACCCGGTTCCGGTGAACGCCACCGCGATCGCGAGATTGGAGCCGCTTTCGGTCCCGGACCCGCTCGCCGGGGCGGCCGAGTACGACCTCGCGGAGGAGGCGACCGACCAGGCGAAGGCGGCGATCGCGCCATCGTCCTGGACGAAGACGATCGGCGAGCCCGCGGCCGCGGTCTCGGCCGCCCCGTCGAGGGTCACCGACCAGGTGGAGCCCGACGGGAGGCCGTGCTCGGTGAACGTGACCGTCGGGTTCGTCCACACGTCAAGGAGCGGGTAGAGGTCGGTGGCGCCGTCGATCGTATAGGGGGTGTCGCCGATCCCGTCGCTCCCGGAAACGTTCTGGCCGGGCCCGGAGTACCGGTCGGTCCCGACATAACCGGTCCAGTAGTTCCCGCCGATCGGGTACGGGGCGTTCCACGTGCCGCCCTCCACGAGGTTCCCGCTCTGACCGAACGACGAGGAGTTGAGGTCGTTGTGATCGAACGCGACGATCGTGTCCGAGTAGAGGTCGATCTCTGAGTCGTTGAGAAGGTCGTTGCCGGCGAACTCGCCGAGGAGCGATTGCCCCACGATCACCCGCCCCGAGGAGAGGTCGTTGCCGGTCACTTGGGCCGGGACGTAGAGGTTCGTGAGGTCGAGCGCGAACGTCGACCGGGTCGCGTTGTTGCCGCTCAGCACGAGCCCCCCCTCGTAGTTCTCGCTGTCGTAGAGGGCGAAGACCCCGCTGTCCTGGACCTCGTTGGAGGCGATGGTCTCCGGTCCGTTCACGTCCTCCAGGAGGATCCCGTACGCCGCCGAGTGCGACGCGACGTTGTCGCTGACCACCGTGCTGCTCGCTTCGTCCACCTCGATCCCGTCGGACCCGGCGTACGACGCGTTGTTCCCCGAGACCACCACGGGTCCATCGTACTGCTCGTCGATGTCGACGCCGATGGTGGCCGCCCGGGCGACGTTGTTGTCGAGCACGCTCACGTTGCCCTCCGCGTACTCGACGACGATGCCCTCGTAGCAGTCGGGGAAGGTGTTCCCGCTGACCAGGATCGCGGCCGGTCCGCCCTCGTCGGGGTACAGGTCCGCCCCGTCGGTGTCGTTGAGCCCGATGTTCCCGACGATCGTCAGGGGTCCCTGGGCGAGGGTCTCCGCGTAGACGCCGTCCCCGGAGCGGGAGAGATTGTTGTCGGTGATGCTCACGCTCCCCAGAGTGTCGTAGAGGTAGACCCCGTCGTCGCTCGAGTTCCTCAGGTCGTTCCCCGCCACGACGAGGGGCGCCAGATTGTACTCGTCGTAGACCCCGTAGGTGGTGTGGTCGGCGATGTTGTCGGCGACGGTCACCTGCGCCCGCGCGCCGTAGGACGCGACCCCGTAGGACGGGGAGGCGCCCGTCGCGTTCGAGAGGTCGTTGTCAGCGATGGTCACGGGGCCCATCGCCTCGTCCAGGGACACGGCGTACGCCTGGAATCCCTCGATATCGTTCCCCGAGACGGTCGTCGCGTACTCGTTGTCGAGGTCGATCCCCGTGTCGCCGCTGTGCGGGAGGTCGTTGTTCGCGATCGTGGCCCCCACGCTCTCCTCGAGATAGATCCCTTCGCCGACGGCGGAGGACCAGGCGACGGTGTTGCCCGTCACGGTGGCCCCGTCGTCGTACACCGCGGTGATCCCGACGCTGTTGTTCGCGACGGTGTTGTCGTCGATCGTGAGGTTGTCGGAGTAGTCGATGGAGATGCCGGTCTGCGAGCCGTCCGCCACGTTCGAGGAGAGGACCGCGTTCACGATCTCCGTGAGCTCGAGACCCTGCGAGCAGTTCGAGGCCCGGTTGCCGGAGACCGTGAGACCGTCGATATCGGTGGCCCAGACCCCGACGAACGCGCCGGTGAGGTCGTTGTCCGTGACGCTCACCCCCTCCGAGCCCGCCGCCGCGACGGCCTCCGTGATCGCGGAGGAGGAGTTGTTCCCCTCGAGCAGGTTGCCGGTGATCGCGATATCGCTCGAGCCCGAGACGTCGACTCCGTCGTCGCGCGTCCGGTTGCCGTAGTTCCCGGTGACGGTCGTCCGGGTGGAGTTCCAGATGGAGACGCCGACGATCCGGTCATCGAACCAGTTCCCCGTGGCGTGGACGTCGGAGCTCGACCCGATGCCGATCGCGGCCCCTCCCCCGGCGAGGGCCGCCTCGTCGTTCGCCGTGATCGAGGCGCCGGTCGATCTCAGGACCTCGATCGAGTAGGTCGAGCCCGCGACGGCGTTCCCCCGGATCGAGATGCCCGTCGTGCCGTTCGCGAGGATGCCGACGGAGGCGTTCGTCGACCGGAAGCCCTCGATCACCACGGAGCTCGCATTATCGACCTCGATGGCGACCCCGTCCGCGAGACCGGCAACCGAATAGTTCACGGCGAAGCCGGCCCCGTTCACGGTGACCCCGTCGGCCAGGACCCTCAACGATCCGTCGATCCCCCCGGTCAGCGTGTAGGTGGATCCGGTGACGTGGACGGGGGCGCTCCCCGGAACGACCGACCCGTTCGACGCGATGGTAACGACGCCGGTGCCCCCGACGGCGGGGTGCCGGGGGGCCGGGGAGACCGTCGTCGCCGCGGCGAGCCCCGAGATGAGTACGAGGAGAACGGTCGCCAGGGCCGCCGCGGTTCGGACGTCTCCGATTCTCGACATGGTCGAACGCAGCCGAATTTCCCCCCGTGGGCGGCATAATGGTTGCGTTCGACCGCTTGGCCTCTGGAGTCCAACAATTAGTTCCCCCTGGAACGAGCGAGCGGAGGGAGGACCTGCCCTCGACGGGAAAGGGGGGTCGTAGGGGGGAGCCGAACGTCACCTCCTTCCAACGTCTCCTTCGGCCGGGTCCTTCCGGCCGCGTGACCCAGCTCACCGATCGCCGGATCGAGTGGCTCGTTCGGCAGGCCGAGGGCAAGG
>JASHUV010000029.1 GCA_030039825.1 Thermoplasmata archaeon | reverse complement strand
CTTCTCGACGAGGCGGCCCAGGTAGCCCTCGACGGCGTGGTGCGGGACCCCCGCCATCGGGGTCCGGACGCCCTGGGCGTCGGCGCCCCGGGCCGTGAGGGTGATGTCGAGCTCCTCGGAGAGGAGCTTCGCGTCCTCCCCGAAGACCTCGTAGAAGTCGCCGACACGGAAGAGGACGAGATGCCCGGGGTACCGGGCCTTGACGCCCTCGTACTGCTCGAGGAGCGGGGTCGACGGGGCGGCGTCGGGCATCGGACGGGCGTCGAGCGGGCGCCGTCTATTTACGAGTTCGGCGGGGCGGGGAACGCTCGCCCGCCGTCGGGAGCGCTGAGGGGGAGATTTGAACTCCCGTGGCGTTGCCGCCACCAGCTTTCAAGGCTGGCGCCTTCCCGGGCTAGGCTACCTCAGCAGGCCGAGCTCGGCCACCCGGACCCCGCCCAAAAGAGCGACGGTCGCCCCCGGAGGATGCAGGCGCCGGGAGTGCCGCCCGCGGGCGCGAGCGCGCCGACGGGATTCGAACCCGGGTGGTCAGCTTGGAAGGCTGACATCCTACCGCTAGATTACACCTGCATCCGGGGCCTAGCGGGCCGACCCACGCTCGTCGCCCTATCTCCCCTTTTCGTCGGCGGACCCGTGCCGGCGCCCGCCGGGGGCGGGCTCGCTCGCGTGCGGGGCCGTCATCTCGAGGAGCGCGACACGCTCGAGCACGAGTCCCTCGCGCGCGCTCGGGGGGAGGACGGCCCGCTCCTCCGGGACGATCCCGAGGCGGTCGAGGAGCGCGTCGGAGACCGCCCGGGGGTAGATGTCGCCCGCGGCCACGAGGCCCCAGGCGGCCAAGAGGTCGGCCGCGCTCGCCGGCGGTTCGCCGACGACGACGAACTCCTCCGTGTCGGGCTGGACGCCGACCTTGGCGAGGGCGCGGGGCAGCTGGTCGTCGCCCGCGACGAACATGAGGAACTCCGCGCCCCGGTCCCGCAGCCGGGCCTCCCCCCGCTGGCGGGCGCGCCCGAGGTGCGCCCAGGCCGACAGGAGGTGACGCTCGCCGGCGACGCCCCGGGCGTCGAGGAGCGCGACGAGCGGCCCGTCCCCCTTCGCGGTCGCGCGGACGCGGCCCACGAGCTCGGAGGCCGTCGGCGTCCCGGCCGTCGCGCGCCGGGCGCCGAGAGCCCAGAGAGGGCGCTGGTCCGGGGGCGGCAGCGGGCTCACGTCTCACTCCCTCAGGTAGCGGACGAACTCCTCGCGGGTGCGCGGCCTCAGCACCGGGTTCTCCGCTTTCTCGCGCCCGATCGTCGACGTGGGCGTGCGCCCGTAGTTGTGTCCCGGGAGCACGACGAGCCCGTCCTCGAGCGCGATGACGCGGCCGAGGAGGCTGTCGAACATCGCCGACGGGTCGCCCCCCGGGAGGTCGGTCCGCCCGCAGTCCCCCACGAAGAGGGTGTCGCCCGTCGCCACGTGGCCCTCGAAGAGGTAGAGGACGGAGTCGGGGGTGTGCCCGGGGGTGGCGAGGACCCGGACGCGCAGGCGTCCGGCCTCGACGAGGTCGCCGTCGTCCACCGAGCGGTCCTGGCGGAGCGGCGCCGAGCGGTGGGCGACGATCTTCGCCCCCGTGCGGTCCTGGACCTCCGCGTTCCCCGCCACGTGGTCGGGATGGCTGTGGGTGTTGAGGACGAGGCGGACCTTGGCGCGGTCCTCGTCGATGGCCCGGAGCACCGGTTCGATCCCGAACGACGGATCGATGACGACCGCCTCTCCCCCGACGGACTCGGCGACGAGGTAGGTGAAGTTCTGGTACGGTCCGACCTCGAAGGTCCGCAGGTGCACGGCCGCGCGAGCCGGCCGGGATATTTGACGCACGGCGTCAGACGTCGGTCGCCTCGGACTCGCTCGCCGTCGTCCGGGCCCCGGTCACCGCATCGATGACGACCCGACCCTCGGCGCCCTCGAGGTACCAGAACGGCACGTGAACGAGCGCCATCGTCCCGACGCGCAGGTCGCCGGGGCCGGGGGCGACGCGGCGGCGCTCGATCACGATCGCGCCGCCGTGCTGTTCGGTGTGGTCGACGCTGACCGTGTGGCGCTTGCGGATCGCCGCCTCCGCCGCCGCCCGGGCCTCGGTCTCGGGAAGGGCGGGGAGGAGCCAGGCCCCGGGCGGTCGCTCCGTGGCGAGCTCGCGCTCGCGGGCGTCCCAGACCTCGACCTCCCCGGAGAGCGCGCTGACGGCGACGAGGTGGTCGGTCGCCGGGCCGGGGGTCCCCTGCGCCGTGGCGACCCGGACCCGGTAGGAGGCGACGTAGAACGGGACGAGGCGGAGCGTCGCGGCGATCCCGTCGATCCCCGCGATGGCCGCGGCGTCGGCCGCCCCGACCCGGACCCTCAGGCTCCGGTCCCCCTCCGGGAAGAGCTGGGCCGGGGGCTCGAGGGGGTCGAGCGGGCCGGGGGTCTCGCCCGAGGGGAGGCGCTCCGGGCCGGGCAGCAAGAGCTCGCCGAGCGCGGGGCCGAGGGAATGGGCGTCGAGGACCTCCATGCCGCGGGCGGAGGCGAGCTCGCGGGCGAGAGGCCCGGGGTCCTCGCCGTAGACGAGGCTCACCTGACCCATCCCCTTCGGGAGAGCGTCCTCGAGCTCGGCCGGGGAGCGCAGGCCCTCGACGAGCAGGACCGCCCGGCGGTCGGAGGTCCGGACGGCGAGCAGCCCCACGGGGCGGTCCTCGAGCCGGTAGCCCGCGGCCTCGAGGAGACGGCGCAGGACGGGTCCCGACGCGCCGGTCGCCGCCATCGGCGATCGCCGAGGAGGGCGAGGGATATCTGACTATCGCGGGGCCCGGGCGCCCTCCCACGTCGACCGGGCCGGTTCCCCCCGGAGAGAGGGCTCATATCCCGCCCCCGATAGAAGCGGCGGCCGATGGGGGAAGCGATCACCCTCCGCGTCGCCGAGGCGTTCCAGCAGGACATCGGCCTCGGGACGGCCCGCCTCGATGTCGGCACCCGCCAGCGCCTCAAGGTGGGGGTGGGGGACATCGTGGAGATCAAGGGCCGGAAGACGACGGCGGCGGTCGTCAACCGCGCCCAGCAGGAGGACGAGGGCAAGAGCCTCGTCCGCGTCGAGGCCGTGGTCCGGCGGAACGCGGGCGTGAGCATCGGCGACCGCGTCGTCGTCCAGCGGATCGACTGCCCGATCGCGGAGGCGATCACGATCGCCCCGATCTACTCCGGTTCCGCGAAGATGGACCTCGGCCCGGGCCTCGAGGCGTTCGTCTCAAAGGCGCTCTCACGGCGGCCGTTCGTCCGCGGGGACGTCTTCGTCATCCCCGGGGTCTTCCTGATGGGCGGCTCGCTGCCGTTCATGGTCGTCGCGACCGGTCCGAAGGGGACCGTCCAGGTCGGGCCGACGACCCAGATCACGATCAAGGACGAGACCGTCACCGAGACGGAGGTCAGCGCCCCGCGGGTCTCCTACGAGGACATCGGGGGGCTCAAGGAGAAGCTCGGCCGGGTCCGGGAGATGATCGAGCTCCCGCTCAAGCACCCCGAGCTGTTCGACCGCCTCGCCATCTCCCCGCCCAAGGGGGTCCTCCTCTACGGGCCGCCGGGGACGGGGAAGACGCTCATCGCGAAGGCCGTCGCCAACGAGGCCGGGGCCCACTTCATCGGCATCCAGGGCCCCGAGATCATCTCGAAGTACTACGGGGAGAGCGAGAAGGAGCTGCGCGAGAAGTTCGAGGAGGCGGAGAAGAACGCCCCGTCGGTGATCTTCATCGACGAGCTCGACTCGATCGCGCCGCGGCGCGACGAGGTCGTCGGCGAGGTCGAGCGGCGCGTCGTCGCCCAGCTCCTGACGCTCATGGACGGCCTCTCCGGGCGCGGGAACGTCATCGTCATCGCGGCCACGAACCGGGAGGAGGCGATCGATCCGGCGCTCCGGCGCCCCGGTCGGTTCGACCGGGAGATCGAGATCGGGGTCCCGACGCTCGCCGGTCGCCTCGAGATCCTCCAGATCCACACGCGCGGGATGCCGATCGAGGGCTCCGAGAAGGAGCGGGACCGCATCCTCAAGGAGCTCGCCGGGGCGAGCCACGGATTCGTCGGGGCCGACCTGTCGGCGCTCGCCCGCGAGGCGGCGATGCGCGCGCTCCGCCGCTACCTGCCCGAGATCGACTTCGACAAACCGATCCCGCTCTCCCTCCTCGAACGGATGAAGGTCACCGACCGGGACTTCCGGGAGGCGCTCAAGCAGATCGAGCCGTCGAGCCTGCGCGACGTCGCGATCGAGATCCCGACGACCCGGTGGGAGGCCGTCGGCGGCCTCGAGCCGGTGAAGCAGACCCTCCGGGAGGCCGTCGAGCTGCCGTTCCGCAACCCGGGCGTCTACCGCCACCTCGGCATCGACCCGCCGAGGGGGATCCTGCTCTACGGTCCGCCCGGCGTCGGGAAGACCCTCCTCGCCAAGGCGGCGGCGACGGAGAGCCAGGCGAACTTCATCTCGATCAAGGGCCCGGAGATCATGAGCAAGTGGGTCGGGGACTCCGAGAAGGCGATCCGGATGATCTTCAAGAAGGCCCGCCAGGCCTCGCCGGCGATCGTCTTCATCGACGAGATCGACTCGATCGCCCCCCGGCGCGGTCTCCAGACCTCGAGCGGCGTCACGGAGCGGATCGTGAACCAGCTGCTGACCTCGATCGACGGGCTCGAGGCGCTCGAGCGCGTCGTCGTGCTCGCCGCCACGAACCGCCCGGACATCCTCGACGAGGCGCTCCTGAGGACCGGGCGCTTCGACCGCCTGCTCTACGTCGGGCCGCCCGACGTCCGCGGCCGCCTCGAGATCCTCAAGGTGCACACCGCCGAGATGCCCCTCGACGGGGTCGACCTGATGGCGCTCGCGGAGCGCACGGACGGCTACGTCGGGAGCGACCTCGCCGCCCTCTGCCGCGAGGCCGGCCTCGTCGCGATCCGCGAGAACGTCAAGGCCCAGAAGGTCACGACCGCCCACTTCGACGCGGCGATGAAGCTCACCCGGCCGTCCACCGATGCGGAGTCCCTCAAGTTCTACGAGGAGTTCGCCCGGCAGGTCGTCAAGGAGCGGCTCGCCCGGCGCCGGGACGAGGCCGCGCCCACCATCTATCGGTAGGTCCGCCGTCGGGCTTCCGGTAAGCATTAAGTACTGAGGCCAAGTTGCGCGCCGAGCCTCCCGATAGGGGGGCAGCAACAGCGGAGTGGGAGAAACAATGGGCAAGTGGGTACCGCGGGCGGCCCTGTGGGCCGTGCTCGTCCTGATGCTGGCGGGAACGCTGGCGTCGATGGGCCCGGCGCAGGCTGGCTCGACGCCGACCTATACCCTACAGGGGTATGTCGAAGGCACATCGCCGGGCGGCTTCCCGGCGGGCGTCACCGTGGTCCTGACCTCCTCCGCGACCCAGTCCACCTACTCGACGACGACGATCGGCTCGG
>JASHUV010000028.1 GCA_030039825.1 Thermoplasmata archaeon | reverse complement strand
AGGACCGTGAGGACCATCCATTCCGGCCGGCCGAACTTCGGGTTCAGCGCCATCGCCCGGACATCCTCGTCGGGGATCCGCTCGAGCCGGGCGCGCACCTCCTTCGGGGTGATCTTGTGGCCGTTCTCGCGGAAGGTGGTCGGCTTGTCGAGGACGATCTTCTGCTGGACCTCGTGGCAGTGCGGGCAGACCCGCTCCTCCTTCGGCTCCCGGATGCGGGCGGTCGGCTCATCGATGTCGGCGCTCGCCTCCGACCGGCCGACCGGGGCGTCGGGAAGGATCCGCCCGCAGGCCCGGCAGGTCCCGAGCAGGAGTCGCTTGATCTCCTTCGCATAGCCGACGTGGATCACCGGCATCGCGAGCTCGATGATCCCGAAGTGGCCGGGGCACTCGTTGACCCGGCCGCCGCAGGTGCGGCAGCGCAGGTTCGGCTCGATGACGCCGAGGTGGAGGTCCATGAGCCCCATCTCGATCGGGTAGCCGTCGTCGTCGTAGGTGTCGGCCGTGATGATCTTGACCGAGCTCATCCGGCGGACCTCGTCCGGCGAGAGGAAGGCGAACTGCAGGCTCTTGATCTTCTTCGACAACCCCTGCGCCATGTTCCCCTCCCCTACCGCATCTCCTCGAGCTGCAGCCGCATGATCACGCCGAGGCTGATCAGCTCCTCGAGGAGGAGCTTGAAGGAGTAGCTCATCTCGACCGGGTAGATCGACGAGGTGTTCCCGCACGAGGGGCAGCGCAGCGATCCCGCGCGCGTGTCGGGGATCGCGATGTGCCCGCACTCCGGGTTCCCGCAGACGTACTGGACCGTCCCGTCCGATTCGTCGAGCAACCGGTCCTTGATGACCATCGCGACGCCGTGGCCGATGAGCGTGTCGCGCTCCATCTCCCCGAACCTCAGCCCCCCCTGCCGGGAGCGCCCCTCGGTCGGCTGGCGCGTGAGGATCTGCACGGGGCCGCGGGAGCGCATGTGCATCTTCCCGGCGACCATGTGGTGGAGCTTCTGGTAGTAGATCACCCCGACGAAGATCTCCGCCTCGAGGCGTCGCCCGGAGATGCCGTCGTAGAGCGTCTCCCGCCCGGACGGGTGGAAGCCGAGCCCCTTGAGCGCCTCGCGGAGCGCCTCCTCGCGCTCCCCGGAGAACGCCGTCCCGTCGAT
Organism: Thermoplasmata archaeon; assembly: GCA_030039825.1. Classification (GTDB taxonomy): domain Archaea; phylum Thermoplasmatota; class Thermoplasmata; order Lutacidiplasmatales; family UBA184; genus Lutacidiplasma. The sequence continues at coordinate 2,224 of JASHUV010000028.1, read as the reverse complement.
GGTGCGGCCCTCCATCGATCCGACCTTCCCCCCGAGCATCTCGAGGACGTGGGCGACCGTCATCCGCGACGGGATCGCGTGCGGATTGATCAGGAGGTCCGGGGTCACGCCGTCGCGGGTGAACGGCAGGTCCTCCTGCGGGACGATGAGGCCGATGACGCCCTTCTGGCCGTGCCGCGACGCGAACTTGTCGCCGAGCTCGGGGACCCTCTGGTTGCGGACGCGGACCTTGACGAGCTTGGAGATGTTCTCCCCCTCGGTGAGGATGACCCCGTCGACCCAGCCCGACTCGCCGAACCGGACGGTGACGGAGGTCTCACGGCGCTTCTGCGGCGTGAGGAGGTCGGTCTTCTCCTCGAGGAACCTCGGGGGGCTCGTCTTGCCGACGAGCACGTCGCCCTCGCCGACCTCGAGCTCGGGGAAGATGAGGCCGTCCTCGCCGAGGTTGCGGTAGGCGGTGTCGACGCGCGCTCCGGCGACGTCCGGCCGGGGGATCTCGAACTTGTCCTCCTGCCCGCCGGGGTACTTGCGCTCCTCCCCGCGGTAGGTCCGGAAGAAGGAGGAGCGGCCAAGGCCGCGGTCGATCGCCGCGCGGCTGAAGACGAGGGCGTCCTGCATGTTGTACCCCTCGTAGGAGAGGACGGCCACGACGAAGTTCTGGCCGGGCGGCCGCTCCGTGAAGTGGACGTAGCGCATCGTCTGCGTGCGCAGGAGCGGGGCCTGGGGGTAGTGGAGGAGGTGCCCGCGCGTGTCCGGGCGCCGCCGGTAGTTCACCGATTCCACGCCGAGCGCCTGCTTCGCCATCCCCGAGCCCATCGTGTTGCGCGGGGTCGAGTTGTGCTCGGGGTAGGGGATGAGACCCGTGCAGACGCCGAGCATCAGGTTCGTGTCGATCTCGAGGTGCGTGTGGGTCGGCTCGAGGAAGAGCTTCGCCGTGAACTCCTCGTGGCAGCGGCCGCACTGGAGGACGGCCTCCGCCCGCTTCTCGCCCGCCGAGGTCCACCGGACGTCGCCGCGGGAGAGCGCGCGCTCGCACTTCGGGCAGCGCTCGGGCTGCTCGAAGGCGTCGACGGCGATGAGCGTGTCCTCCTCCTCCTCGGCGTCGAGCCACTCGACCTTACCGGTGTGGATGAGGTCGGAGAAGGAGAGCGTCCCCTGGGCGATGTCGTCGAGGTCGGAGCGCGTGACGCGGGGCACCCCGTCCTTGACGACGATGAGCGGCCGGCGCAGCCGGCCGGGGTCGCAGTGGACGATGACCTCGTTCATCACGGCGTCGTAGCGGACGTTGATCTCGTAGGTCCGCTCGCCGAGGGAGGGGGAGAGCGTCCCGGAGCGGCGGCGGTCGCGGATCTCCCGGACGAGCTCGATCGGCTGGGAGTGCAGGCCGATGAGGTTCCCGTTCACGTAGACGCGCGCGGCGCGCTTGCCCTTCGCGGGGGGTTCCTGGAAGACCTCGGGCCCGATCTCCCGGGTGTTCAGGTCGCGGAGGATGAGGGTGACCTCCTCCTCGTCGGCCCCCTCCGAGACGTCGACGCACAGGGCGTAGTTCTTGACGAGGCCGCAGTTCTGCCCCTCGGGCGTCTCGTTCGGGCAGAGCCGGCCCCACTGCGTCGGGTGGAGATCGCGCGCCTCGAAGTGGGGCTGGCTGCGGGTGAGCGGGCTCGTGACCCGCCGGAGGTGGGAGATCGCCGACATGTGGCTCGTCCGGTCGAGCACCTGGCTCACGCCGGCCCGGCCCCCGACCCAGTTCCCGGTCGCGAGGGCGTGCACGAGGCGCTGCGTGAGGAGGTCCGGGCGGATCGCGCTCGCGATCCTCAGGTCCTTCTTCCGCGCGAAGGAGCGCTCGAGCTGGTACTTGAGGTCCTTGAGGAGGAGGGTGAACGCGACCCGGAAGAGGTCCTCCATGAGGTCGCCGGCGAGCTTGAGGAGCTTGTTCGCGTAGTGGTCCTTGTCGTCCTCGCCCCGGACCTTGAGGTGGAGCTCGAGGACGGTCCTCGCCATCCGCGCGAGGTAGAGGGCCTTCTTCAGCCGGTCCGACTTCGTGTCGCCGAGGTGGGGGAGGAGCGAGCGGTCGAGGATCCCGTCGACCTTGCGCTGGCGGTACTCCTTCGCCTGCCCGGTGGCGAACTTCTTCTCCAGGTGGAGGAGCGCGTCCTCCGTGGTCGTGATCCCCTCGGGGGGGTAGAGCTTCTTGCTGACCGATTCCTCGAGGTTGACGTTCAGG
>JASHUV010000001.1 GCA_030039825.1 Thermoplasmata archaeon | reverse complement strand
CGTCGACCAGGGCGTCGCCGGGTCGCTCCCGAGCGGGGCGGCGGCCGGCGCGGCCTCGGCGCTCGCCGCCGCGTCGCTCTCGACGGGCCTCAGGTTCGCCGGCGAGACCTTCAGGTAGGCCTGCGCCCGCTTCGCCGTCTCGGCGCTGACCGGGACGGTGCGCCCGCGCGAGCGCTGCAGGAGGAGCGCGGCGCTCTCCATCGCGGTGCCGACGCGCCACCCCTCCTTACGGCGGGCCCGGCCGTTCCACTTCTCTCCGTCGGCGAGGAGGCCCCGCAGGCGCGGCAGCTCGACGAGGTCGACCCGCTGACGGAGCGCGGCGAGCCTCTCCTCGTCGCGGTCGCGGACGTACTGGAGGACGAGCGGGAGGGGGTCCTTCGATTTCGTGGCCGGGAGGGGGAGGGTCGGGGCGGCGAGGTCGCGAACGGTCAGGTCCGCGCTCGCCCAGTCGGCGAGGCGCTTCTCGTGCCGGGCCCCCGAGGCCTCCGACTTCGGCACGCGCATGAGGGCGAGCGTGAGCGGGATCCTCTCGGAGAGGTCCTTGAGGTCGGTGCGGGCGCGGGGGAGGAAGTAGGGGAACGCGAGGATCGCCCCGAGCCCGCCGATCGCGGCCGGCAGGGTGCGGAGGAGGTCGAGCAGGGTGCGCATCGCCGGCTCCCACCGCTCGCTCGCGACGAGCAGGACGGGATCGGTCGAGCCGCGGTGGAAGAGGAATCCCTCGCCGACGAGGTCGAGGAGGGCGGGCTCGGCGGTGGCCGGGGCGGGGGGTTCCTCCTTCCGGGCCCCGCCCATCGAGGCGTGCCAGCGCAGGATCGTCGGGCCGAACGCCTCCGGCTGGAGGAGGTCGGCCGTCGGCAGGACGAGCGTCTTCATCCCGAGGCGCGGGCGGTCCTCCTTCGAGAGGAACATCCGGCCGACGCAGGTGTACTCGCCGTGGTAGGCGGGATAGACGAACAGGTTCGGGTAGTAGGAGAGGGAGGCGCCGGGCTCGGGGTCCCAGTAGTCGGTGGTGTCGGCGACGTTGATGGCGAGGTTGCCGACGATCCGCGCGGTGTCGAGGGTCTCCTTGAGACCGGGGAAGTTCTCCGGGATCGTGGTGTACCCCGGGCTCTCCTCCTCGTTGTCGACCTGACGGCACCACACGACGGCGATCGGACGGGCGACGGGAAGGGTCGGCGGCGGGGCCTCGTTCGGCAGCGCGCCGCCGTCGGCGGCGGCGGGCCCGCTCATCCTCCCCCGGTCGCCCGCCGCTCGAGGACGCGCTCGCAGGCGCGGGCGAGCGGAAGCGTCGTGTTGACCATCACCGGAACGCCCTGGGTCCCGGCCTGGCCCGCCGGGACCTCCTTCCCCCCGTCGTTGACGAGGAGCGGATTTCCCTCCCCGGCGGCGACGGCGGAGGAGATCAGGAAGACGTCCTCCTTCGTGGTGATCTGACGGCCCTCGTTCGCGACGAGGATCGTCCCCATCTGGGCCCCGTCGCGGCGCAGGAGGAAGTCGGCGGTGTCGAACCCGGACCGGAACTGCCGGTCCTGGATCGACCTCTCGACCTCCGCGAAGAACTCGGGAAGCTTGTCGGCCTTGGAGACGGCGATCACGAGCGGGAGGTTCCTCTCGGTCACGAAGCGGAAGACGCCCCGGGCGAGGTTGATCTGCTGGGCCTGGTCGCGGAGCGACGGGAGGGCGGGGGAGAGCAGGAGGATGATGGCGTCGGCGTCCTGCAGGAACCGCCCGAGCAGCGTGAGCCCGCGGCGCCACAGCTCCCGGCGGTCGGCGCGCCAGCTGTCGAAGCGGGGGATCACGCGGCACATCCGCTCCGACACCTCCTGGTCGGCGCCGTCGATCCAGAGCCGGTCGTAGGTGAAGTAGTCGGAGATGATCCCGCCGGCCTCGTCGATCGTCGAGAGCTGCATCGCCTGCGAGCCCCCGTTCGCCGCCGGCGCGCCGAACCGGAAGCGGAGCTTCATCTCGACGAACTGGTTGTACTTCGTCGGCAGCGGGTACTTCGTGAGGACGCCCTGCTCCTCGCGACCGGCGGCGAGCTCGACGAAGAGCTTCGCCGGGTCGTCCATCGGGTGGCTCACGTAGTAGCGGGTCGTCTCCTCGACGCCGACGTCCTCCTTCTGGACGTCGTTCGACTCGTACGTCGTCTCCTCGAGCACGACGTCCTGGTTGATGTCGCCGTGGACCGGCATCGTCTCGCCCTCCGGCCGGACGGGAACGTAGAGGATCGGGAGGTTCAGCCCGAAGTGGCCGGACAGGAAGCGGAAGTAGGTCGTCTTCCCGGACGCCGGGATCCCGACGACGGCGATCTTGGCGAGCGCCGTCTTCTCCTTCGGCTCGCGCTTCGCCGGCTTCGGCCGGACGCGGGGGACGGGTTTCGGGGGCGGTCGGGCGGCGGCCTTGCCTTTCGCGGCTTCCGGCATCGAAGAGCTCCTCTAACGCATCTCGGCGAGACAGATCTCGATGAAGTCGAGGGCGCCGTCGATCGTCGCATCCCCGGCGGTGTTCTCGAGGCGGGCGTCCTGGAGGAGCCCGAAGATCTCCTCGACGGCGCTCTCGTGGCGCTGGGCGGCGACGGCGGGGTCCTCGGCCCCCTCGATCTTCGTGAGCTGGTAGGTGCCGCGCAGCTCGAGGAGGCGTTCGAACAGGTCGAGGATCCTCAGGCGGAGCTCCTCGGGGGCGGCGCGGAGCTTCGCCTCGGTCTCCTCCACGAACTGGAGCAGCGCCTCCGCCTCGGGGTCCTTCTGCAGCTGGGCCTGGAGGAGCGCGAGGCGCCGCGTGACCCGGATGCGGCTCGCGATCGGGACGGAGTCGGCGGCCGACCAGGCCACGAGGAGGGCGCGAGCGGCCTCCACGGTGTCGCCCCGGCCGAAGGCGAGCTTCGCCTGCCAGTAGGCGTAGGTCACCGGCGGGAGGACGAGCCGGGCGCGACCGAGCTCCCCGGAGGCCTTCGCGTAGTCCCGGTTCAGGTACGCCTCGACGACGCCCGCCAGGGGGCCGAAGCGCTCGCGGAGGTTCGACGGCGGCGTCTGGCCCGCGGCGAGGACATCGACCTCGAGCAACGGGGCCTCGGAGTAGGGCATGTCGGCCTCGAGCGGGGCCGCGCCGGTCCGCGCGAGGCGGTGGATCGCCGAGTGCTCCTCCGGTTGCTTGAGGGCGCGGGCGGCGCGCGCGGCGTTCCGGGCGAGGTCGTCGGAGGAGAGCGCGAAGGCGGACGGGCGAGGGACGTCCTCCACGTCGACGAAGGCGTTCACCATCTCGGCGTACAGGTCCGCGCCGGTGTCGACCTCCTCGTAGGCGAACGTCGTCGGCGCGCCGATGAGGAGGGCCCGGGAGTTGAGGCCGCGGAGGAACTGGTTCATCCGCTGGCTGTCGACGCCCTTGTCGCGTTGCGAACCGTTGCCGATCCCGATCACCCGGAGGTTGAGGTTCGAGCCGGAGGGAAGGACGTGCCCGAAGAGGTCCTTGCGCGGCACGGGGCTGACCCGATCCTCTGCGCCCGTCGGTTCGAACGTGACGGAGGCGTTGTCCCAGCCGTCCGTGACGAGCACGATCGTCCCGCGGACGGCGCCGCTCGTCTCCCTCAGGAGGTCGGCGCCGAGCGCGAGCCCGTCCCAGATCGCGGAGCGGCCGCTCGGCGCGAGCATCTCGATGAGGCTCTGCACGTACGGACGGTTCTCCCGGTGGACCTCCCCGAGGGGAACGGCGACCTTCGCCGAGTCGGAGAACGTCACGAGCCCGAAGATCGAGCCCCGCTGCTCGGCGTTCTGGACGATCCGGGTCACGGCCGCCCGGGCGATCTCGATCTTCTGCCGGGAGGCGCCCGTCGGATCCGGGAGAGGGGCCAGCATCGACTTCGACAGGTCGAGCACGAGGACCTGGCGGTCCGGCGCCGCCGGGGCGGCGTCGACGTCCGGGGTGCTCGCGGCCTCGGTCACGCCCGCGGGCCTCCGGTCGGACACGGAACGATCTCCCTCACGCCTCGCCGGGCCCCGGACGGTTCCGCGAGGCCCCGCACGGGCTGGAATTAGCCGGGAGGGGGTATTTGGGTCTTCCGGGCCGGAGCGGCCCGCTCCCGGCGACGTATAGCTCGGGCCGGGCCCGGCCCGGCCGGCGGAGACGCCGGTCGCGACGCGATCCGGCCCGCGCCGCTCCCCGGGCCGCGCCGTCTCAAGGAACGGTTATAAAGGGGGGCCGGGTCGGCGGGCCCCACATGGGCAACATCCGCCAGACGTACATCAAGCGCGTCGCGGTCGAGCTCGTCCGCAACCATCCCGACGCGTTCAACGGCGATTTCGCGAACAACAAGAAGAAGGTCCTCGAGCTCACCGACCTCACGGTCATCGTCGACGGGAAGCCGACGGTGACCTACAAGAAGCTCGCGAACCGCATCGCCGGCTACGCGACCCGCTACGTCAAGCGGCGCCGAGGGACGTAGTCGAGCGGCGGCGGCCGCCGCCCCGCTCAGTCGAGGATCCCGAGCCCTTCCTGCAGGTGGACGATCTCCACCGGGGTCGTCGGGCGCCCGACGATGACGGCGCGCGAGTTCGCCGCGAGGCAGGCTCCGACGATCGGGATGCCGAAGTTCGCCGTCGACTTGTGGACGGGGACCTTGAGCGCGTCGGCGAGATCGGCGATCTCCGAGGGCGTCGCCCTCGGGTGGACGACGAGGCCCTTGTTCGTCGCCACGGCGGCCATCCCGACGGTGCCGAGCCCGGCGATCGTCCCGCGCCGCGCCGGGACCCCGAGCGCGCGCTCGATCCTCGCCAGGACCTCGTCGGAGTACTCGGGGTGGACGACGGCGCCCGCGTCGTTCACGAGCACGTTGTTGCCGAGCGCGTTGTTCCGGCAGGGAACCTCATGGACCGGCAGGACCGCCTCGATCGCCGAGCGTTCCGCGTCGCGCAGCGGGCCGCCCACGACCGCGCCGTGGGAGTTCAGCGCGAGGAGCGCGCCGACGATCTCCGCGTCGAGGACGCTCGTCCGGACGCACGGGACCCGGAGCAGCCGCTCGAGGTCCCGGACGAGGTCAAGGGGCGTGGAGCGGCCGACCACCGCGACCCGCTCACCCGGCCGGACGTAGACGCCGAGATAGGGCGAGCCGCCGATGAGGGCCCGCCCGACCGGCACGCGGCGGAGCTCCCGGGGGGAGGTCTACTCCCCCTCCAACAGGTCGACCTCGATGAGGCCGTCCTCGAACCGGATCGCCTTGACGCGGACCTGGCGGGGATGTGCTGGATGCCGCGCTCCCAGATCCGCTCGTTCAGGTGCGGATCGATCCAGACGTCCTCCGGCTTCCCCTTCATGTGGCGGACGATGAAGCGGCGGATCGTCTCGAGGGCATGGCCGGCCCGGCGGCGGCGCGACGGCTGGTGCTGGCTCGGCCGGAGCGGGATGACGAACTCGCGCTCGAGCTCCTCGA
>JASHUV010000027.1 GCA_030039825.1 Thermoplasmata archaeon | reverse complement strand
CGACCTTCCCGATCTCCTCGAGGAGGATCGCGTAGCCGACCTTGCCGAGCCCGAGGCCGCCGTACTCCTCCGGGACGGGGACGCCGAAGTACCCCTCCTGCCGCATCTTGCGGACGGACGCCTCCGGGAACTCCTCCCGATCGTCCATCCCGGCGACGACGGGCGCGACCTCCCGGGCGAGGAAGGCGCGGACGCCCTCGCGGAACGCCTCCTGGTCGGGCGTGAAGGAGAACTCGAACGGCATCAGGTCCCCGTGAACTTCGGCGGCCGGTGCTCGCCGAACGCCCGGAGGCCCTCCCGGAGGTCCTCGCTCGGCATCACGTCCGTCAGGAAGAGCTCGCTCTCGTACGCGAGCCCCTCGGAGAGCGGGCGATCGAGTCCCTCGGCGATCGCCCTCTTGGCGGCCGCCACGGCACGCGGGGCCTTCGCCGCGATCGTGTGGGCGACGTCGCGGGCGGCCCGGAGCTCCTGGCCCGACGGGACCACGCGGTTCAGGAGCCCGATCCGGAGCGCCTCCGCGGCCGGCAGGAGCGCGCCGGTGAAGACGAGCTCCCGCGCCTTCGCCGGGCCGACGAGCCGGGGGAGCCGCTGCGTCCCGCCGTACGCCGGCATGAGTCCGTAGCTCACTTCCGGCGCCCCGAGCTTCGCGGCGTCGCCGCCGAGGCGGAGGTCGCAGGCCAGGGCGAGCTCGAGCCCCCCACCGACCGCGAGCCCGTTGATCGCCGCGACGACGGGGACCGGGAGTCCCTCGAGCCGGCGCAAGAGGGCCTGGCCCCCGGCGACGATCTCGCGCGCCCGGGCGAGATCGATCGTGGCCATCTCCTTGAGGTCGGCCCCGGCGCTGAAGTAGGTCCCGTCGCCCGTGACGATGACGGCGCGGAGACCGTCGAGGTGGCCGAGCTCGTCGACGGCCCGGCCGAGGTCGGCCAGGACCGCGGTCGAGAGGGCGTTCACCGGCGGGTTCTGGAGGACGACGATCTCCACGCCGTCCCCATCGGAGCGGCGCCGCACGGCGGTCGGACGGTCCAAGGGGGCCTCGGCGGGAGAGAGCGGGCCCCCGCCTTAACGTGGTGCTCGCGCCGCCCGCCCCGCGAGCCCCGGACCGCGGCCCGTCGCCGCGCTTATTACGCGAGCGTTGGTGCCGGCGCCGTGGAACGGCCGCAGGGCTTCGCCGACGCCCACGCCACCCTCGAGGAGGCGCAGTTCGTCATCGTCGGCATCCCGTTCGATCGGACGACGTCCTTCCGCCCCGGGGCGCGGTTCGGTCCTGACTCGATCCGGCAGCACTCCTGGAACTTCGAGTCCTACGACCTCGAGACCGGCGTCGACCTCTCGGAGGTGCCGATCCACGACCTCGGCAACACCCCGGAGTTCGGCAACGCGACGGCGATGGCCGACGCGGTCCGGGCGGAGATGCGGCCGCTGTACGAGGCCGGCAAGATACCCATCGTCCTCGGGGGCGACCACGCCTGCTCGCCGCCGTGCGTCGAGGCGTACCCCGACGGGGCCTCGGTGGGCGTCCTCTACATCGACGCGCACATGGACTTCCGGTCGAGCTACCTCGGCGACACCCGCAGCCACGCCTGCTCCTCCCGCCGGATCGTCGAGAAGGTCGGCGCCCACAACGTCGTGGTCTTCGGCGTGCGCTCGGTGTCGCGGGAGGAGGTCGACGACAATCGGTCGATCGGCATGGCGTACGTCACCGCCCACGAGATCGTCCGGGACGGGATCGACTCCTCGATCCAACGCGCCGTCAACATGCTCCGTGCGGACCGGATCTACGTCTCGCTCGACATCGACGCCATCGATCCGGCGTACGCCGCCGGCACCGGCACCCCGGAGCCCTTCGGCCTGACCCCGCGGGACGTGAAGGTCGCGCTCGAACGGGTCGCCCCTCGGCTCGCGGGCCTCGACATCATGGAGGTCAGCCCGCATTACGACCAGGGCAACACGAGCGCGCTCGCCGCGCGCCTCGCCCGCGAGGCGATCGTCCGGGCCGTCGCCGCCCGTCGGGTCCGATGAGCGACGCGGCCGAGGAGGGCGGATCGGTCCCCCGACCGGGCCGACTCCTCTCGCGCGGCGCGGAGGCGTCCCTCCGGCACGTCGACTGGTGGGGCTTCCCCGCGCTCCTGAAGGACCGGGATCCGAAGCAGTACCGCCCGAAGGCCCTCGACGAGAGGCTCCGGCGGGAGCGGACCCGGAACGAGGCCCGCCTCCTCGTCGATGCGCGCCGCTTGGGGGTCCGGACCCCGCTCATCTACGATCTCGATCTCACGCACCACCGCCTCCTGCTCGAGGAGCTCCCGGGGCCGACGCTCAAGTCGCTGCTCGAGGCGCGCCGCGAGGACGCGGCCGCCCTCCTGGGACCCGTCGAACGGTTCGGTGAGTCCCTCGGGCGGCTGCACGCGGGGGGGCTCTCCCACGGGGACCTCACGAGCTCGAACGTCATCTTCGCCGACGGTGAGGCGGCGCGCCCGGCGCTCATCGACCTCTCCATGGGGTCGAAGGGGGCGAGCCTCGAGGAGATGGGCATCGACCTCCACCTCGTCGAGGAGGACCTGCGCGGCCTCCACCCCGAGGGCGAGCGCCTCCTGAAGGCGTTCTACAAGGGGTACAGGACCGGGAACCCGACCGGCGGCGCCGAGGTCCGTGCCCGCGCCCAAGCGATCCGCGGCCGCGTCCGTTACGCCTGAGGGTCGCCCGGCGCCGGGGCGTCGCCGCCGGCGAGGGCCCGCAGCCCGTCGGAGAGCGCGGCCGGCAGGGCGTCGATCACGTCGGTCGCGACGAGCCCGAAGCCGCGGTGCTCGGAGGCGCGTCGACCCGCCTCGCCGACGAGCCAGCTCCCGAGCCGGCACGCCCCGAGCCCGGGGATGCCCTCGGCGAGGAGCGCGCCGACGGTGCCGGCGAGCACGTCCCCGACCCCGCTGACGGTCATCGCGAGCGTGTGGTGCGCGTTGTAGGCGACGGCCCGCCCATCGGAGATCGCGTCGGTCGGCCCCTTCGCGAGGATCGTCAGGCCCCGGGCCTTGGCCACGCGTCGGACCTCCTCGAGCCGCTCGGGCTCGGGCGCGTCCGGGTGGCCGCCGAAGACGCGCGAGAACTCCCCCGCGTTCGGCGTCGCCACGAGGTCGAAGCCGCCGTGGCGGAGGAGCTCGAGAGGGATGGCGTCGAGACCGTCGGCGTCGACGACGATCGGGACGCTGCCGGCGATCGCCTCGATCAGCAGGCGGAGGGCCTGGATCGTCTCGGGGTGCCGTCCCGCGCCCATCCCGATGAGCACGGCCTTCGGCGGGGCCTCGTAGAAGGCCTCCCGAAGGGTCCGGACGTCCCGGGGGCGGAACCGCTCCTCGCCCACCGCCCGGACGACGAGGTTCGGTGAGAAGCCCTGCGCCCGTCCCGCCGCCGGCTCCGGGGCGTAGACCGTCGCCCGCTCGGCGCC
>JASHUV010000026.1 GCA_030039825.1 Thermoplasmata archaeon | reverse complement strand
CGTGGGGATCGTCACCGCGAAGAGGACGGGGGCCGGGATGACCGTCTGGTCGCTCCCGCTCGCGCCGACGATCGTCGTGGAGAGCTTCGCGTAGTCCGCGAGCGCCGTCGAGTTGTTCGCCGCGAGCCCCACGATCGGGTCGAAGTTCACGTAGGTGAGGTGGTTCGCGACGGCGTAGGAGCGGTAGGTGATGAGCGCCGAGACGACGTGGGTGTTGAGGAGCGTGGCGGCCTGCGACTCCTTCTCGATGAGGGTCGTGCCCGACGTCGGCACCGCGGGGGTGCCGGCCGAGCCGTGGTAGAACGTCGAGTAGTACGTCGAGGCGCTCCCGTTCTCGAGCAGCCCCTGGAGCTCGAGCGCGAAGATCTCGTTGTAGCCGTTCGGGTCGGTCGACGCGTTCCAGACGGCGAGCGGCGCGTTCCCGGGCGTCGTCACGTCGGTGACGAGCTTCTCGGCCCAGTTCGTCGAGTTCACGCCGTCGAAGGCGCTGAGCGAGGGGTCGTAGACGAGGACCTCCGGCGTGGAGGCGAAGACGATCTCCTGGGTCGCGAACTTCGATTCGAGGAGCTCGGGGACGAGGCGGAAATCCGCGACGGCGGCGACGTCCACCTTCGCGGAGAGCGAGGTGACGGCCGTCGTCACGTCGAGCGAGCCCTCGTAGGTCTGGGCGGCGGACGGGGCCGAGATGCCGGGCGTCTCGTTGACGAGGGCGCTCGCGATCTGGGGGAAGACGACGTTCAGCGTTCCCGCCCCGAGGACGCTCAGCGTCGAGTTCTCGACGGCCGCGGGGGAGCTCGCCGGGGAGCCCTTGTACGCCTCGCCGGCGAAGAAACCCGCCCCGAGCGCCCCGGCCCCCACCACGATCAGCGCGACGATGATCACCGCTTTCGACGCCATCGATGTGCGCGATTCCCACATCGCTTAAAGGGTTGCGGAGGCCGAGGCGAGGGGCTCAGAGGTCGCCGATGCGGTCCGCCGGCGCGTAGCGCCGGACCGCCCGGCCCACGAGCGCCGAGAGGGCCACCGGGCCGAAGCGCCGACTGTCGCGGGCGCGGGCCGGATTGTCCCCCGTGACGTAGACGGTCCCCGGGGGGAGCTCGGGGGTCCGGCCCTGCTCGTCGACCGGGCCGGGGCCCGGACCGACCGCGGCGACGCGTTTGACGAGCCAGCGCCCGGGCGCCTCCGGATCGACGAGCACCACGATCTCGCCGACCCCGGGGGCGCGCTCCCGGTACGCCCGGAGCGCGACCAGGAGACGGTCCCCCGGTCGCAGGGCCGGCAGCATGCTCTCGTCGCGGACGACGACGCGGCGGTGGGTCCGGGCGAGGAGCCCGCCCCGCCGCGGCGGGGGCGCGCCTCCTTCCTCCTCGGGGCGCTCCGGCATCCTTATCCGAGGGGCCGGGCTCGCGCTCCCATGTCCGCCGCCAACGGGTCGATGAGATTCGTCGATCGCCTCCGGGACGCCATCTTTCCCCCCCGCGCGGTGTACGCGCACTGCGACATTCCCTGCGGGATTTATGACCCGCACGAGGCGCAGATCTCGGCGTTGACCGTCCTGCGGATGGACCAGCTGATCGGCGAGCTCGCGATGCCGGCGATGGACGCGAAGCCGGAGGACCGGGCGGCCTACGCGAGCAAGCTTGCCCGGTACACGGCGGTGAAGGAGTCCCACTCCGAGCGCGTCAAGTCCGAGGTGCGCGTGATCTGGGGCGACTACGTCACGCCGGACCACCTGAAGACCTACCCCCAGTTCCATGACCTGACCTACCGGATCCTGAAGCAGGCGTCGAAGACCCGGCAGGGCATCGCGCTCGCCGACGCCCAGGAGCTCGTCAAGCTCGTCCAGGAGTTCGCCGAGCTCTTCTGGCGGACGAAGGGCGCGACGACCCGCAAGCAGCCGTCGATGCAGAAGTCCGGCGGCGACATCGTCTACCCGGTCGCCGGCGCGTGAGTCCGCGCCCCCGGCTCGCCGCCCGCCCGAGGAGGGTCCGGGGCGGACCGGCCGCGGGACCGTGACGGAATCGCTCCCCCTCGACGGCCGCTCGCTCACGCTCGACCAGTTCCTCGCCGTCGTCCGCGGCGGCTGCGCGGTCTCTCTGACCCCCGACGCCCGGGCCGCCGTCGCCGCCTCGCGTCGGGCCGTCGAACGCGCCGTCGCCCGGGGAGCGACGATCTACGGCGTGACGACCGGGTTCGGCGCGATGTCCGACCGCAAGGTCCCGGCCGCGGAGGCCCGCGAGCTCCAGCGATCCCTCGTCCGGAGCCACGCCTGCGGGAGCGGGGAGCCGCTCGACCGGGAGATCGTCCTCGGGATGATGCTCCTGAGGGCGAACTCGCTCGCCGCCGGCCTCTCCGGGGTCCGGCCCGAGCTCATCGACCGCCTCCTCGAGATGCTCAACCGGCGCCTCGTGCCCCTCGTCCCCCGGCAGGGCTCGGTCGGCGCGTCCGGGGACCTCGCGCCGCTCGCCCACGTCGCCCTGACGCTGATCGGGGAGGGCACGATCCTCTCGGCGGACGGGGGAACGCGCCCGGCCGGCCCCGAGCTCGGGGCGGTCGGACTCGCCCCCCTCGCGCTCGCGGAGAAGGAGGGCGTCGCCCTGCTCAACGGCACCTCCCTCATGGGAAGCTACCTCGCGCTCGCCGTCGCGGACGTGGAGTCGCTCCTCGACGGGGCCCTCGTGGCCGCCGCCATGGCGTTCGACGCCCTCCGGGGGGACCCGGGCGCCCTCGACGATCGACTCGGGGAGATCCGACACCTGCCGGAGCAGCGCGAGGTCGCGCGCGCGCTCCGGGCGCTCCTCGACGGGAGCGCGCTCGCCGGGCCCCGGACGCCGGAGTCCGGTCAGGACCCCTACACGCTCCGCTGCCTTCCCCAGGTGCTCGCGGCGGTGAAGCTCTCCCTCGGTTTCGCCCGTCGCGTCGCGGAGGCGGAGCTGAACGCCGTCTCGGACAACCCGGTCGTCTTCGAGGGGGACGAGTTCCTCAGCGGGGGGAACTTCCACGGGCAGCACCTCGCGCTCGCCCTCGACCAGCTCGCCATCGCGACCTCCTACCTCGCGGCGTTCTCCGAACGCCGGGTGAAGCGCCTCCTCGACCCCGCGCTGAACCGGGGCCTGCCGGCCTTCCTCGCGCCCGACCCGGGGCGGACCTCCGGATGGATGCTCGGCCAGTACCTCGCCGCCGCCCTCGTGAACGAGAACGTCACCCTCGCGCATCCCGCGAGCGTCGCGAGCCTCCCGACGTCCGCCGACCAGGAGGACTTCGTGAGCATGGGGCCCTGGGCGGGAGCGAAGCTCGGCCGGATCATCGAGAACACCCGGCGCGCGATCGCGATCGAGTGGGCCGTCGCCGGTCAGGCGCTCGAGGCGCGCCGCCCCCTCGGCGGCGGTCGCGGGAGCGAGGCCGGACTGCGGGCGCTACGGACCCTGGTCCGACCGTGGGAGGCCGACCGGAGCCCCGCCCCGGACATCGAGGCGGTCCGGGCCGCTCTCGCCGACGGTCTCCTCGTCGCCAGGGTCCGGGCCGAGGCCCCGTTCTAGGCGCGGGGGGGCGTCGCCATCGCGGGGGCGGGCGAGGGCGGGGCGACCCGGGCGGGCGACGGGAGGGGAGGTCTCGGGGCGTCGGGGCCGTCGAAGCGCACCCCCTCGCCGCAGGCCGGGCATCGGAACGACGCGACCGCCTCGTGCCGGAGCGGCGCGCGGCAGCGCGGACAGGGGATCGGTCGCGAGGTCACGTACGAGGCGAGCATCTCCTGGGAGCGCCGGTCCGAGGGTCCGCCGGCGGCGGTCGCGGAGGGACCGGCCCGGCCCGCGGAGCCCGCGATCGGGGCGGCGCGCGGCGCGAGCGCGAGGCGACCGCAGCTCGGGCAGACGACCGACTCTCCCGTGACGGTCGGCAGCATGGGCCGGCGACAGTGAGGGCAGTCGCTCCGGGGACCGGCGTCCGCGGGACGGGCGGAGGCCGCCGCCGCCCCCGACCT
>JASHUV010000025.1 GCA_030039825.1 Thermoplasmata archaeon | reverse complement strand
GTAGCCGAGCTCGCGGGCCCGTTCGAGGGGGAGACCGACCTCGGAGGGTCGGAAGTGGGTGAGGGGGAGGTCGGTGAGGTCGAAGCGGCTCGTGCCGTCCTGGTAGACCGAGATCCCGTGCCGGGCCCTCAGGACCCCCTTCTCGAGCATCTCGGGGACCTTGCCCGGCGAGGTCAGCCCCTTCACGCCCTTCACCTCGGGGACCCGCCCGATCGGGAGCCGGGCGAGGGCCCCCTGCCAGAGGGCGTCGATCGGCAGGGCTTCCTCGGCGACCGCCCCGGTGGGCACGGTGTGGCCGCCGCACGGGCAACGGAGCCAGACGCTCGTCCTCTCGCAGGCCGGGCAGCGACGGACCCCGAGGCGGACCCTCGGGGGGGCCCGGGCCGCGACGCGGGCGGCTTCCGGGATCGACCGCCGGGGGCCGCCGGCATCGCCGACCGGGAAGAGCGTGTGGACGTTCGGGCTCATCGAGCGTTCCCGGGCCTTCTCCGGTCGTCCGACGCGCGCGCCGATCCGGGTGGGGCCGCGCGCCTTCACCCGGGCGCCGGTGAGGTGGCTCACGTAGGCGAGCGTCTCCTCTCCGAGCGGGTCGAGCTCGACCCGGCGCTCGAGTCGGTCCCCCCGGGCGGCGAGACCGAGCCCGCCGAGGAGCGCGACGGACGGGACGCCCTCGGCGAGGATCCCTCCCGCCTCGTGCGGAGCGAAGAGGACGCCGAGCCGGGCGAGGAGCTCGGGAAGCCCGTCCGCGGCGGGAAGCCAGAGCCGGTCGTCGACGACGCGGCCCTCCGTCTCGACCCTCCGGGAGAGCTCCGCGACCTCCGAGGGCGCGAGGTCGTGCCAGAACAGGAGGAAGCGCGGATGCAGCGGGACGCCGTGGTCGCTCGCCGCGGCGAGCGCCTCGGCGTACGACGGCGTGAGCGCGCCGGGTCCGTCCGCGGCCGCGCCGGCCCGCTCGAGCTCCGTGAGGTGCCAGTCGAGGGAGTAGCCGCCGGGGGCGAGGGGACGGTTGTTCTCGAGGAACTCGCCGAACGGCACGAGGAGCTCGCCGAGGTCGACGATCCGCCGGACCCTCGGGAGCAGCGACTCCGCGCGCGACCGGTCGTGGACGGCCGTCACGGTGCCGTCGTCGAGCTCGACGATCGGCCCCTCGACGGTGTCGCAGACGCTCATCGCGGAGGCCTTGCCGGGGAACTCGACCTTGACCTGCGTCCCGATCGCGACGAAGCGGCGAAGGAGGATCATCGTCGCCGGGTTCACGGCGAGCGAGGCGAGGCCGCTCGTCCGGGCGCGCCCATAGACCAACCGGAACCCGCCGGCCCGGCCGGGATAGGCGAGCACGGGGCGGCCCCCGACGGCCTCTCGGAGGTACTTCGGGGCGAGGCCGTCGTCGTGGGACTCGGCGCGGGCGTGGCCGAGCTCGGCGAGGAACTCCCAGCCGGGGACGTTGAGCTTCTCCACGATCTTGCGGAGCTTCGCGGACTTCTGGCAGAGCCCCTCCGCGAGGACGAGGCAGGCGCCGCCCCTCACCCCGTTCGTCGGGACCCTCGGGAGGTCCCGGAAGGCGCTGACCTCCGCGTCCCCCTCCGTCGATTCCCCCGAGATGCACACCGGGACGTGGCGCACCGCGACGGCGATCTCGGCGGCCGTGGGCACGTACTGGAGGTGCTGGAGGTGCTTGTAGAGCGGGATCTCCTCCTGGTAGCGACCGACCTCGGCGGCGTCCGGGACGTACGCCCCGAGCCCGAGGTCACGGCGCACGATGTCGGCGAGGAGCACGGAGAGGGCCTGCGCGGTCCCCCCGGCGGCCCGGATCGGGCCGGCGTAGCGCAGCTCGACGTACGGCGCCCCGCCCCTCCCGCCGGCGAGGCGCACCTCCGCGAGCCCCTCGAGGGGGGCCACGAGGATCCCCTCGGTCAGGATCGCGAGGCCGACGCGCAACGCCGCATCGAGACGCGACTCGAGGTCGGGGCCGCGCGACGGGTCCCGGGCGAGGCGCCGCGCGATCGTGAGCGCGGCCTCCTCCCTCGGCATCTCCGCGGCCCGGGCGCGGATCTCCCCGGAGAGGCCGTCGAGGCCGAGATGGCCGAGCAGCTTCTCGACGCGGCTCGCCATGTCGTGGGCGCGAGGGATCTCGACGGCGAGCTCGGGATCGTACCCCTGCGCGCGCGCCTCCCCGGCGCTCGCGTAGGCGCGCTCCACCGACGACTCGAGCGCGCGAAAATACGATTCCACGCGGGCCCAAGGTCGGTCGGGACGATAAATCCGCGCGGAGCGAACCGGCCCCGAGGGTCGCCGGCCACCCCGAAATGGATATCTTGAGGGCGGGCCCTCGACCTCTCGGCGCCCCGACGGGGACCTCCCGCCGGAGGCGCGGACGGGCGCCGGAGCGACCTGTGCGGGCCGAGGGGCGAATGCCGCCGCGGGGTACCGGGGGCACGCGGGCGTCCCGGAGGGTCGCCCTCGCCGGCGTCATCGCCCTCGCGGCGCTGATGGTGATCCCGCTCCCGGGAACTCCCGGAAGTCCCTCGTCCTCGAGGATCCCGCTCGGGGAACCCGGGGGGATGACGGACACGGCGGCCCGGGCCGCGACGACCGCGAGCCCTCGTCCCCTCGGGGGATCCGACCCTCCGGTGAACGGGGTGACGCTCCTCGGGAACATCGACATCGGGATCCTGAACGGCTCCGGGACCCAACCGGCGGAGTTGACCTACGACGCCGCGGACAACGACATCTACGTCCCCGACTACGGCTCGAACAACGTCACGATCATCTCCGGGACGAACAACACGATCCTGACGAGCCCGTTGACCGGGGACGATCCGATCGCGGCGACGTACGACCCGCAGGACCAGGACGTCTACACGGCGAACTACGGCATCACCGACGACCTGTCGGCCTACCACGGCACGACCTCGCTCGGGTACATCGCGGTCGGGGCCCACCCGCGGTCGATGCTCTACGACCCGCAGAACGGTGAGCTCTACGCCATGGTCTCGGGGGCGGACCGGGTCAGCGTCGTCTCCGGCACCTCGATCCTCCGCCAGATCGCCGTCGGCAGCTCGCCGCAGTTCGCCGCGCTCGACACGGCGACCGGGAACATCTACGTCTCGAACACCGTCGGCGATACGGTCTCGGTGATCAGCGGATCCACCTCGAGCGTCATCGCGACGATCGCCGTGGGGCAGAACCCCGAGGGGGTCCTCTACGACCCCTCGAACGGCTACATCTACGTCTCGAACAGCGGCGGGAGCAACGTGAGCGTCCTCGGGGGGACCCACGTGATCACGAACCTCACGACCGGCTCGAACCCCGGTTACGCGGTCTACGACAGCGCGACCGAATGCGTCTATCTGCCGAACTCGGGCAACGACACCGTGAGCGTGATCAACGGCACGACCATCCTGGCCAACGTCAGCGTCGGAGCGTTCCCTCGCACCGCGACCTACGATCCGGCGAACGGCCTCGTCTACGTCACCGACCTCGCTTCCGACAACGTGAGCGTGATCAACGGCACTCGGCAGGTCGCCCTCGTGGCCGGCGGGAACGGCGCCTACGCCGGCCTGTACGATCCGTCGAACTCGGAGATCTACGTCTCCGAGTTCGACGACAGCAACGTCAGCGTCATCGGCAACGCGACGAGCCCGTGGTTCGCGACGTTCCGTGAGACCGGCCTGCCCCCCGGGACCACCTGGGGGGTCGCCGTCGACGCGACCGAGTTCGTCACGAACGGCACGAACGTGTCCGGCTATCTCTCGAACGGGGCGTACGGCTACTCCGTGCCGCCCGTGACCGGCTTCACGGCGACCGGCGGGACCTTCCGGGTCGCGAACGACGACCCGCTCGTGAACATCACCTTCCGGCCGGATTATCCGGTCGATTTCAACGAGACGGGTCTTCCCACCTACACGCTCTGGGCCGTGACGCTCGATGGCGTCGGGGGGAGCGCCGCGGGCCCGTCGATCGACTTCGCGGAGCCGAACGGCACCTACGCGTACTCGATCGATGCGATCCCCGGCTACTCGACGAGCTGGACCGGCTCGGTCGTCGTGCACGGCGGGCCCGTGACCGTCGACGTGCTCTTCACCGTCGACGAGTACGCCGTGACGTTCGAGGAGACCGGGCTCGCCGCGGGGACCGTGTGGACCGTCACGCTCGGAGCGTCGATCGGCTTCAGCGCGACCTCCTCCATCGGGTTCACCGAGTCGAACGGCACGTACGCCTACTCCGTCACGGCGATCCCGGGGTACACGGCCCCGCCGGGCGGCGACGCTCTCGTCCAGGGAGCGTCGGTCACGGTGCCGGTGACGTTCGTGCTCGTGACCTACCCGCTCCGGTTCGTCGCCGAGGGCCTCCCGAAAGGAACGAACTGGACCGTCGATCTGAACGGTTCGTCCTCGACCACGTCCGGGACCTCGCTCACCCTGACGCTGCCGAACGGCACCTACCACTACGCGATCCCGGCCGTGCCCGGTTTCACGACCGTCGCCGGGGGGACCGTCCTCATCGACGGCCACGGCGGGACGGTCACGCTCCGCTTCACGAAGGTCATCGTGATCGCCGAGTACGCCGTCACCTTCACCGAGTCCGGATTATCGCCCGGGGCGGTCTGGGCGGTCCGCGTCGACAACCTCACGCTCCTCTCCGCGAACACGACCGTCCGCTTCGATCTGGCGAACGGGACCTACCTCTTCGCCGTCCAAGGTCCCGCGGGCGAGGTCGCCCAGAGTCCGCCGAACGCGACCGTCCGCGGGGCGCCGGCCGGGATCGCCGTCACCTTCTCGCCGATGCTCTACCGGGTCACCTTCGAGGAGACGGGGCTACCGGCCTACGGCGTCGTCTGGGTCGTGAGTGTCTCCGGCGCCGGATCCCCGGCCGCGTCCGGCGGAACGACGGCGATCGTCACGTCCACCGCGAACTCCTCCGGGGCGACGATCGTGCTCGACGTGCCGAACGGGACGTACGCCTACCTCGCCTCCGGGCCGAACGGCTACTCGGTCGGGCCCGGCGGGGCCGTGGAGGTCGACGGCCAGGCGCCGGCGGCCGTGGTCGTGCCGTTCCGCGCGGTCAGCTCCTCGACGTTGCTCGGCCTTCCCCCGTCGGAGGCCTACGCGCTGCTGGGCGTCCTCCTCGCCGTCGTCGGGCTCATCGCCGCCGGCCTCCTCGTGGGTTATCGTCCCTCGACGGAGGACGAGGAGGAGGCGACCGCGCCGCCGGAGGCGACGGACCCCTTCCGGGACGCCCCGGCGCGGCCCGAACCGGACGGTGAGGCGCCGCCCCCTCCGGACGGACCGGCGAGCTGAGGCGCGGGCGGCCTTGGGCTCACGCCGCCCGGCGGCGTCGTCGGATCGCGAGGACCGCGACGACGCCGGCGAGGACGACGGCCTCCAGGCCGAGGAGGTCCGGGGCGGTGAGCGCCGCGAGACCGGTCGGCGGGGGCGGCGGGCCCGCGGTGGACCGGAACGCCACGGTCACCGTCACGGCGCTCCCGTTCACCGGGACCGACCCTGTGGACGGGGTCGCCGCGAGGCCGGCGAGGGCGCCGACCGTGAAGGTGTACGTCCCGTTGACCTCGGTGAAGGCGATCACCGCCACGGAGCTGTTCCCGGGCGAGCCGCCGAGCGAGACGGACCAGGGGGTCCCGGCCGGAAGGCCCGAGGCGAGGAACGTGATCGCGAACTCGCCCGTCGGGCGGGCGAAGAGTGCGATCGCGACCCCGACCGCGCTCCCCTCGACTTCGACGATACCCTCGGCCGGCGTCGCGGCCAGGCCGCGCGGGGCGCTCACCCGGTAGGCGTAGCTGCCGTTCGGTTCCGCGAAACCGATCGTGGCGTTCGTGGAGGTCGTCGAGGTCGCGTTCAGCGTGACCGTCCACGCCGCCCCGGTCGGGAGCCCGCCGACGGTGAAGGCGACCGGGTAGGCCGGCGGGCGCGTGACCGAGAAGGCGAGCGCCACCACGGCGGGCGGAGTCCCGTCGACGGTGATGTTGCCGGTCGCGGGGATGGGTGAAAATCCGGTGGCGTTCGCAGCGTACGCGTAGGTCCCGTTCGGGCGATCGAACGTGATCGTCGACCCGTTCGTGGTGGCGAGGGTGTGACCGAGCGTGACCGACCAGTTCGTCCCGGACGGCAGTCCGCCGGCGTCGAAGGTCACCGCGTACTGTTCGGTGAACGCGACCGGGATGCGGACCGGGGCCCCCGTGACGGTGAAGACCCCGCTCGCGGGGCTCCCGGTGAAGTCCGTCACCGCGCCCAGGGAGAAGGCGTAGGTGCCGTTGGCGAGGTCGGCGACGACCTCCCCGGTCGTCGAGCCGAGCCCCCGCCGGCCGATCATGACCGACCACGGCGTCCCGCCCGGGAGACCGGAGGCGACGACGGTCACCGGGAAGCTCGGGACCAGGAAGAGGGAGACGTTGTCGGTGTCGTAGTTCGTGACGGCGACCGCGCCGGTCAGGTCGTCCACGGCGATCGCCTGCGGGAAGTCGCCGACCGGGATCGTCGCCAAGGTCCCGTCGGTCGATCCGTTGACGATCGTGACGGTGTTCGACTGTTGGTTCGCGATGTAGACCGCCCCGTCCACGGGATCGTAGGCCGCGAACCCGGGGCTCGCGCCGACCCCGATCTTCCCGAGGACCGTGGTGCCGTGGAGGACCGTCACCTCCGAGGAACCGAGGTCCGGCACGAAGATCCGCCCGCTGAAGTTGTCGAACGCCATCGCCTGCGGTTGGCTGCCGACCGAGAGGGTGCCGACGACGCTCCGCCCGCTGAGGACGCTAATGCTGCTCGCGCCGCCGTTGGCAACGAAGAGATAGCCATCGGCGCTGTCGTACAGCGCCGCCGACGGGTCGGCGCCGACGGTCACCGTGCCGACGAGCGAGGTCCCGGAGAGGACCGTCACGTTCCCGGCGGCGGTGTTGAGCACGTCGACGTAGCTCTGGGCCGGATCGAACACGGCGACCGCGTCGGTCGGTCCGGCTCGGAGCGTCGCGACCACGCTCGTGCCGTGGATCACGCTGACGTTCCCGGTGCCGGCGTTCGGCACGTAGACGAGGCCGTCGGCGGGGTCGTAGGCCGCCTCGCCCGGGTCGCGCCCGACCGAGACGTTCGCCACGACGGTCGTGCCGGCCAGGACGGAGACCGAGCTCGCGCCGGAATTGCTGACGTAGACCTCCCCGTCCGCGCCGTCGTACACGGCGAACATCGGAGAGAGACCGACGGTAAGGTTCGCCACGACCGTCGTCCCGTTGATCACGCTGACCTCGTTGGTCCCGCTCCCGGGAACGTAGAACTCCTGGTCGAGCGGGTCGTAGGCGGGCAGGTACGGGCTTCGCGCGACATCGAGGTCGATCTTCGAGAGCGAGGGCCGCGGCGCGGCCGTCGTCCCGGTGGGGACGGTGTGCCCGACCGGGAGCGAGCCGGCCCGAGAGACCGGCCCGCCGGGGGCCGCCCCGGCTCCGCCCAGCAGAAGGAGGGTCAGGAACACCACGCCGGTGGCAACGGCCCTCGGGCCGTCGGGAGGCCGCATCGGGCCGTGACGCGGGGGTCGGCCCTTTAGCTTTCCCGAGCGAGCGCGGAGCGGGTCGATATCCTCATCCCCGAGGGTTCGCCCTCCCGGACCGGCATCATGGGACGGACCGGAGCGAGGCCCGGCGGACGGGGGACCCGCGAGGCCCTGCCGTCCTTCGAGCGTCCGTTCCGGGTCCTCTACGCCGATCCCCCGTGGGCCTGGACCAAGGGGAAGTTCGTCGACCGCGGTCGCGCCCGGTCGGTCGAGAAGGAGTACGCCACGCTCTCTCCGGAGGCCCTCGCGCGCCTGCCGGTGGGCGATTGGGCCGCCGAGAACGCGGTCCTCTTCCTCTGGGCCACCGGACCGAAGCTCCCGGTCGCGCTCGACGTGATCCGAGCCTGGGGATTCACCTACAAGACGA
The DNA here is from genome assembly GCA_030039825.1 of Thermoplasmata archaeon. GTDB lineage: Archaea > Thermoplasmatota > Thermoplasmata > Lutacidiplasmatales > UBA184 > Lutacidiplasma. The sequence continues at coordinate 470 of JASHUV010000025.1, read as the reverse complement.
TCGGCTTCACGTGGGTGAAACGGAACCGGCGGTCCCCGAGCTGGTTCTGGGGCCTCGGCTTCTACACTCGTGCCAACGCCGAGATCTGCCTCATCGCGACGCGGGGCCATCCGGCCCGGCGGAGCGCCTCCGTGCACCAGATCATCGAGAGCCCGGTCGGCCGCCACTCGGCGAAGCCCCCGGAGGTCCGTCGCCGGATCGAGGCCCTGTACGACGGTCCGTACCTCGAGCTCTTCGCCCGGGACCGGACCCCCGGATGGACGGCCTGGGGGGCCGAACTCCCCGCGGGCCGAACCGCCGGTCGCCGACGCTCCGGCTGACCGAGGACGGCCCCGCGCCCGAAGGCTGTAGAATCCGGTTATTAGTTCCCCTTCTTCTACGAGGGGGGTGCGGGGGGCGGCTCATCCCTCCGCCTCCGCGCGTCGGAGGAAGAGGCCGAGCTGGCTCTCCACCGGCATCTTGCGCTGCCA
>JASHUV010000024.1 GCA_030039825.1 Thermoplasmata archaeon | reverse complement strand
GGCCCGACGCGTTCGGCGTCCAGACGACGTACCCTCCGGTCGAGGCGTAGGCGAGGAGGTAGGCCCCGGAGGAGGAGCTCGTCGCCTCGGCGACGTGCGGCACGGCGCTCGAGTTCGCCGGCCAGACCACGGGGAAGAGCGGGGCGAGGTCCGACCAGGGGGTCAGATAGACCGCCACGCCGGCCTCCGGGACGTCGCCGCCGCACCCCGTCGCGTTCGGCGCCGTCGAGGTGATCCGGGCCGCGCAGACGAACCCGGCCAGGAGGGCGCTCGACCCCGCCGTCGAGAGAACGACCGGGCCCACGCGTCGGCCGGCCGGATCCGGGCGACCGGAGGAGGGGGTCCCGGCGAGGAGGAGGAGGAGGACGACCGCGATGACCAACGCCGGCCGGAGCGGTCGGCCCCGCCCCGCCGGACGACGCCCGGGGCTCCGACGCCTCATGCCGAACCGTTCCCCCCAGTCGCCCGGCGGAGATATGCCTTCGAGCCGGCGCGGAGGGCCCCCCGATCGGCCCTTCCTCCGCCCGGTCCCGGCCCGTTCGGAAAGGCTTTACCCCGGGAGGGTTGGGCGGAGTCCGATGGCGGGCATCGGCAGCCTGAAGGCGAACTCGAGCGCGACGATCGATGCGACGATCACGGCGATCTCGCCGATCCGGGACGTGAACACCTCCCGAGGCCCGGCCCGGGTCGCGGACGCCACCCTGCAGGACGACTCCGGCACGATCACCCTGACCCTCTGGGGCGACGACACGAAGCGCTACTCCGTCGGCCAGAAGCTCCGGATCACGGACGGCTGGGTCAAGGACTTCCGCGGGAAGCTCCAGATCTCGATGGGCCGCTCCGGCCGGATCGAGATCCAGCCGTAGTCGCGCGTCGGGCGCGCTCGCGCGGGGCCCTCCGCCGGTCCGGCGGGGTTCCGCCCGGCGGTCTACGTCGACGCCGGGGGGGAACCCGGGTCGGCGTCCTCGCCGGTCCCCTCGCCCTCCGGGGCCGGCGCGACGGGCGCCTCCTCCGCCGGGGCGGGCGGCTTCGGGGGGCGGACCGCGCCCACGAGGAGGAGGACGAGCCCGACGATGACGAGGAGAAGGCCGATGAGGCCCCCCGCGAACGGCTCCCCGATGGTCGGCGTTACCGTCACCGTGCCGTTACCCGGTTCGATCGCGAAGTAGTCCCCGCGGCTCCCCGACCACGTCAGGGTCCCGCTCGTGCCGCTCCCCGAGGTCACCTGGCTCGAGGCGCTCCCCGCGTTGGCGCACGACGAGTCGGTCCCGCAATCGTAGACGGTCACCGTGTCCGAGCCGCCGGAGGAGGTCCAGGCCGCGGAGTACGGGAGGCTCGGCGAGAGGACGGCGAGCGGGGGGGAGGCCCCGACGACCAGGACCTCGCCGCTCGCCACGGCCGTCGAGGGCTGGGGATTCCCGACCGGGACATACCACAGCACGACCCCGAGCAGGAGCAGCACCAAGCCCACGATGACCATTCCCTTACGCATGTCGGACCTCGGCGTCGCAACCCGGAACCGTATAAAAAGGGGGGATCGGGCGCCCGGGGGCCGGATCGACCCGTCGCGCCCCCTCCCGCCCTCCTTCCCGAGCCGGGGTCCGCGCACGCCGCCCGGGGCGCGATCGGGTCCTCGGACGGTGCGCGACGAGGGGAATGTATTATGAGCCCCGCACCGCCATCGGCGGTACATGAGCGGCCGGCCGGCCGGTTTTCCGAACCGACCGACGGAAAGCGCCGCCTCCGGAGCGGCGTCGCCGAACCTTCCGCGGTTGCGTCTCGAGATCCTTCAGGAGCTCCAGCAGCTCATCGACAACCGCGAGGCGCGGGAACGGATCGACCGCGGCCCCCTCGCCGAGGCGAAGGGACGCGAGCACTGGGTCCTCCACCTCCTGCTGCGCGCGGAAGAGTCGTCCCAGGCCCACATGGACCGGCTCATCGGCAGCTCGTACGCGAACCTAACGGCCCGCCTCCAGGCCGTCGAGGACCGCCTCGCGAGCCACGCCGAGGCCGAGGCGTCCGGGCGCGCCGACCTCGCCGGTCGGCTCGAGTCCTTGAACTCGAGCTTCGGGGAGCGCCTCGACCGGGGCTTCGCCGAGGGGACCGACCGTATCGCCGAGACGGCCTCGGCGCGCCTCTCGAAGGAGCTCGCGGAGCGGTGGCAGCCGATCGGCGAGTCGATCGAGTCGTTCACGGTCGGCTCGAAGGAGATGATCCGCGAGGTCTCCGACACCTACAAGGTCGCGACCCAGACCCGATTGCTCCTCAACGAGAACGCCCGCCGGATCGCCGACCTCGGCCGGGACATCCTCGCTCTCGAGGACAGCCTGAAGCTCGTGGTCCAGCGCGCGATCGAGGAGGGGCTCGGCCCCCTCGAGCAGCGCCTCGCGATCGTCGAAGGGCGGCTCGGGATCGCACCCCCGCCTCCGACCGTCCCGGCGGAGTCCGACGGGGCCACGGCGGAACCGCCCTCGGAGAGGCCGCCGGAGGGAGCGGCGGCCGGTTCCGCGGAGCCGTCCCCCGGCCCGTCCGGATGACCCGGATCTCCCGGCGTCATCCCCGGTACGCGAGCCTCCTCACCCGGGACCGCCTGGCGGGCGCGGCGCGCTCGGGGATCGTCGTCCCCGAGGGTCT
>JASHUV010000023.1 GCA_030039825.1 Thermoplasmata archaeon | reverse complement strand
CGCGGCGGCCCGCGAGGGCGACGCGCGCACGCTCGAGCGGCGGGGGCCGATGCTCGAGGCCCTCTTCTCCGCCGTGTCATTCACCGTCGAGGAGCCCTCGCCCGGTGGCGGCACCCAGGTCGTCCGGAGCCGGAACCCGGTTCCGGTGAAGAGCGCGCTCGCCGCGCTCGGCGTCCCCGTCGGGGGTTGCCGCCCGCCCCTCGGTCGACTGAGCCCGGGCGGCGCCCGGCATCTCGCCGAGATCCTGCGACGGCTCAACGCCGCGTGGCCGGAGGCCCTTGCGCCGCTCGCCGACCGGTTCCACCTCGACCTCGACGCTCGACTCGGCGACCGGCCCTGGCCGCGGGAGGTCGTCTACGACCGTCTCTGACGGTTCGGAACCGGCGCCGGGCTCCGCGAACCTCCCGAGCCTTCTCATCGCGGGAGGCGACGGCCGGCTCGGCCGGGCGGTGCTCGCCCGGGCCCGGTCGGCCGGCTTTCCGATCCGGGGCCTCCTCGTTCGGGCGACCCCCGGGACCGACGGCGCCTCGGGCCTCCCGCGCCGGTGCGGTCCGTCCGGGTTGAGGGAGCTCTTGGCCGGGGCCGACGTCTACCTCTCGGCGACCTCGCCGGCGGCCGAGCGCCGATCGCTGCCCATCGTGGCCGACGCGTCCGTTCCCGCGGTCGTCGCGACGACCGGGCTCGGGGAGAGCGCCCCGGCCTGGCTCCGGGCGTGCGCCCGGCGGATCCCGATCGTGCTCGACGCCAACTTCTCCCTCGGCCTCCCGATCCTCCGGCGGGCGCTCCGCGCGATCGGACCCATGCCGCCGGGCTTCGACGTCTCGATCGTCGAGACGCATCGCGCCGGCAAGAGCGACCGACCCTCGGGGACCGCGCTCCTCCTCGCCCGGGACCTCACCGGATCGGGGTACCGGCGCTGGTCGGCGGCCGAGGGGCCGCGCGCCGAGGGGACGGTCGAGATCGCCTCGCTGAGGGCCGGAGAGACCCCCGGCGTCCACCGGGTGGAGATCGCCGGACCGGCGGAGCTCGTTCGCTTCGAGCACATCGCCTACGGCCGGGAGACGTTCGCGGCGGGGATGCTGGTCGCCGCCCGCGCTCTCGCCGGCGGACGCCGCCGCCCCTCGCCGGGCCTCTACCGTTTCGAGGACCTTCTTCGCAGAGGCGCCCCATGAGCGCGCGTCGGCTCGTCGTGAAGTTCGGCGGATCCGTCCTCCGCAGCGGTCGGGACGTCGAGGTCGCCGCGCGCCTCGTCGCCGAGGCGCCGGCGGAGGAGAAGCTCGTCGTCGTGAGCGCCCCCTTCGGGCTGACCGATCGCCTCCTCGGGCTGGCGCGGGAGGTCGACGAGCCGATCGCCCCCGCGGACGAGGCCGGGATCGTCTCCTACGGGGAGCGGATCAGCGCCGACCTCCTGTCGGCCCAGCTGCGCCGGCGGGGCGTCCCGGTCGAGGTCCTCGCCCCGGAGGACCCGGATTGGCCGGTCCTCACTCGGGGCGGCCCCACCGACGCCGATCTCGACCCCGAGGCGACGCGCGATCGCGTCGTCGGCCGGCTCCCGCCGCGTCTCGCCGAGCGTGTCGTCGTGCTCCCCGGGTTCCTCGGCTGGTCCGGGGAGCGCGTGACGACGTTGCGGCGGGGGGGGAGCGACACGAGCGCCCTCGCCCTCGCGCACTTCCTCGGGGCCACCGATGTCGTCCTCGTCAAGGGGGCCCCGGGCGTCCTGACGGCCGATCCCCGCGTCGTTCCCGATGCCCGGTTGATCCCCGAGCTCGACGTCGCCGCCCTCGGCGAGCTCGTGCGGGCCGGCCTTCCGGTCGTCGCGAAGGAGGCGTTGCCCTACCTCGGCCCCGGGCCGACCGTCCGGGTGATCCCTCTCGGCGCCCCGCTCCTCGGGGCGGGGGGCACGCTCGTCCGGGCCTCACCCCCTCCCCCGGTCGCCCCGGCGCTCCAGGAGAGCCCCTCCGTCGCGGCGGTGACCGCCACCCTCGGACCGTCGACCGACGGGCTCGGCGAGCTCGTGCGCATCCTGGGTGGCCGGCGGTGGCTCGGGCTCTCCGCCACCGGGACCTCGGTGACGATCTTCGTCCCGGAAGGCCAAGTGGACCGGCTCGTCCGCACGCTCCACGAGAGCGGCGCGTTCGCCGCCGTGACGAGCCGCAAGGGTGTCCCGAACCCCCGGACCGAGGGGTCGTCGTCCTGGGACCAACGAACGGCCCCGAACGACGCGGCCTCGCCCGCCCCGACGCGAGCGGGCCGGGCCACCGGCACCCGGGCCGCCGCGCCCGGGGGACGGACGGCCCCCCCGCGGAGCGGGAGGGGGAGCCACTAGTGAGCGCCGCCCGTCCGCCCGATGTGCCCCTCCCGGCCCCGTTCCGGACCGGCCGGGCCGGACTCGAGGTCGACGGCGTTTTGCTCCGCGACCTCGCGGGGCGGTTCGGGACGCCGCTCTACGTCACGAGCGCCCGGCGGATCCGCGAGAACGCGGGGCGCTTCGCCGCGGCGTTCCGGGCCGAATGGCCCCGCTACGAGCTCCTCTACGCGCTCAAGGCGAACCCGAACCCCGGCATCGTCCGCCTGCTCGCGGCGGCCGGCTGCGGGGCCGATTGCTCCTCCCCGGCCGAGATCCGCCTCGCGCGCGAGGCCGGCGTCCCGAGGGAACGGACCCTCTACACGGCGGCGTACCCCTCCTCCTCCGAGCTCGCCGCGGCCCTGGCCGGCCG
>JASHUV010000022.1 GCA_030039825.1 Thermoplasmata archaeon | reverse complement strand
GTGGCCCGGCGTGTGGCCGGGGGTGTGGACGACGACCGTCCCGCCCGCGACCTCATCGAGCCGGTCGCCGTCCTTCACCCGCTCGGTGACCGAGAACGGCTCGGCCGGGGGCATGCCCCGGCCCTCGTACTTCGGGCGGTTCTCGATGTAGGCCGCGTCGATCCAGTGGGCGTAGCTCTTCGCCCCGGTGAGCTCGGCGAGCGCCCGGAGCCCGCCGACGTGGTCCCGGTGGAGGTGCGTCAGGAGGATGTGGCGGACGGAGCGCGGCGCGATCCCCTGCTTCGCGAGGTAGGCCCCGATCGCCACGTCGGCCCCGGGAAGCCCCGTATCGATGAGCGTCCAGCTCGGCCCGGTGTCCTTGACGAGGAAGACGTGGGTACTGAAGTCGGGTGACGGGTCGACCCCTTCGACTTGATGGACCCCGGGCAGGATCTCGGCCATGGCGCCCGGAGCCGGGGCGCGGATATCCCCCCTTCGGTCGCCCGGCGGGCGTCCGGTCGCACCGAGGGAAAGTGACGCACGCTACGGCCGCCTCCGCGCGAGGGTCTAAATACCCCTCCCCGGCAAGATTTTCCCCATGCGCCGCTCTTCGATTGTCGTCGTCGCCCTCGCGAGCCTGCTGACCGCTTCGAGCCTCCTCGTCCCGGCGCTCGCCGGGGCGAGCTCGGTCACCCCCGCCGCCACCGCGGGGCCGGCGGCGCCGACGCTCGCCATCACGACGACGGATTCGAGCGGCGGGCTCATGACGCAGTTCGAATCGGGGCTCGCCTCCGGCCGCGTCTACTTCGAGGTCACCGACAGCAGCGCCGACAAGAACGTGACCGTCCAGATCAACGACCGGAACGCGAGCCGCGACGGGATCACGGACCCCGCCGCCTCCTGGACCGTCCCGATCCAGGGCGGGGAGAACCTGAGCTGGGAGTGGGGCATCTTCTACCAGATCCCCGTCAACCTCGTCGACAGCGGAACCTGGAACATCACCGTCCACGGGACCTCCGGCGGATTCGCCTTCTGGAACTTCACGGTCCGCACCTACGGCATCGAGGTCGGCGCCATCGAGCGCGACGCGCTCCCGGCCCAGAACATGAGCTACTTCTGGAGCGCCTCGGCGACGGCGAACGCCGCGCCGTTCACCGCGCTCAGCTCGGCGATCCTCACGGCGACCTACACCACCTCCTCGAGCACGACGGCGGTGCTGCCGAACACGCCGGCGACCCTCGACGCCTCGGCCGGGTTCGGCTGGTTCAACTTCTCGGTGCCGACGAACGCCCTCGGCCTCCTCTCGCTCACGATCTGGGGCAACCAGACGACCGGCGGGAAGTTCTCCGACGCCTCCACGGCGTCCGGGGACATCGGCACCCTCGGCCTCCCGGCCGTGACGCTCTCGAGCTGCCCGAACGCCGGCTGCGTCACGAGCGACTTCACGTCCGGCGCGCCCGTCTACGTCGGGGTGACCGAGGGCCTCGAGGGCATCAGCGGACCGGCGGTCGGCGTCAGCGCGACGTTCAAGTTCGAGAGCGGGGCGACGTTCGTGAACCCGCCCGGGAACCCCCCCTCCTCCGTCGTCACCGACGCGTCCGGGAACGCCGCGATCACCTTCCTCGCCTCCGCCTCGGTCTTCTCCTCCCGCACGCTCAACACCGTCAGCGTCACGGTCTCCGACCCCGCCGACCCGGGCCTCACGACCCGGACGACGAACGCGACGTTCACCATCTCGAACGGTACGACCTACCCGCGGGTCACGGTCGCCTTCTCGAGCTCGGAGTACTTCAGCGGGGGGACCGGCAGCGGCGCCTGGACCCTCGGCGGCGGGAACAGCTCGGTCGTCGCGGGCTGGTCGATCGACTACTGGGAGGTCGTCGGCGACACCGGCTCGGGCTTCCTCCTCGTCCACACCGTCGCCGGCACGAGCGCGAGCTCGGGGAGCTTCACCTTCACGGTCCCGACGAACTACCTCGGGGAGATCGTCGGCGTCGTCGTGGCCTCGAACGCGACCGCGGAGACCGAGGCGGTCGCGGTGGCCGACGCCACGCCCGGCGAGATCGAGCTCGCCCCGAGCGAGCTCACCTACGCGCCCGGCGACACGATCTCGATCGGCGTCGCGACGCAGGGCGCCGCGCTCGCGGGCGCGACGCTCTGGGCGACGATCACGAACGACCTCGGCGGGAGCGTGTATAACGCCGCGGTGAGCGGCGGTTCGCTCTCGATCTCCGTGCCCTCGACGGCCCCGCCCACCTCCTACACCGTCACGGTGATCGCCCAGACCGCCTCGGGCGGGACCCTCGCGAGCGCGAGCCAGACGCTCACCCTCGCCCTCGGCGTCGACCTCAAGCTCGGGATCACGACCTCCTCGAACTACCTCGACGGGAGCTACCAGCCCGGGGAGACGGTCACGGTGAGCTACACGTTCGTCGCGAGCCCGACGGTGCCGCTCCCGCCGACCTACACGGTCACCCTCCTGCCGGCCTACTCGAACGCGACCGGGAGCGGCCAGGAGGTCGTCGTGCTGTCGAGCGCGAGCGGGACGTTCAGCTACCGGATCCCGAGCGGCGCGCCGAACGGGCTCCTGTACGTGACCGCGTCCGCGCAGCTCGGGGGGTCGGGCTGCCTCGAGTACTGCTCCGCCGCCGGCTACTTCACGGCCGAGGTCAACGGGAACCCGTCGTCGCTCTCCTACAACTTCGGGAACTCCGGCTTCTCGCTCGGGGCGCTCGTCTTCGTCATCATCCTCCTCGCCCTCCTCGTGATCGGGCTCATCGTCTGGCGCCGCCGCGGCGGCAAGACGATGGTCATGCACCCGGAGCCGGCCTCGGGGTCCGCCGCCGCCTCGTCGGGCGCCCCGTCCGGGACGGGCTCGGGGAGCTCGATGCCCCCGACCGGGACGAACTAGGCCGCGTCGCGCGCCGCCCCGATCCCCCCCCGAGCTCGGGGAGCGCCCGCGCGAGGAGCCGGGCGAGCCGCAACGGCTCGGGCCACCTCCCGACGAGCGTCGTCCTCGCGAGGAGCGAGCGCGCCTCCCGGCGGGTCGCGCCCGCGACCGCCGCGTGGACGCTCCCTCCCGAGAGCGGGACCGCGAAGGTCGGGCGACCGGTCAGGACCGCGAGGCGGCGCGCCGCGTCGCGGGGGAAGTAGGTCCGCACAGCGCGCTCGATCGCGGCGAGGTCGGGTCGCTTCGGCGTGACGGAGACGACCGCCCGCCCCGTCGCGTCCGCGAGGGCGGCGATGTCGACCGGGTTGAAGCCGCCGACCGTCGCGCCGTCGACGAGGATCGCCCGGGCCCCCGGAAGGTGGGGGGAGGCGAGCAGGAGCTCGAGGATCCGGTCGGTCGCGTCGGTGCCGTCGACCGCGACGTCGCCGAGCTCGATCCCCTCGACGACCCCCGGGAGGTCGATCGCGACGAGGACGAGCGGCGCCCGGGCGTCGGTCCGGCGGAACGGTCCGTCGTCGATGCCGATGACCCGGAGATGGCGCTTCGCGAGGGCCCGGCCCAACGATATGACCTCCGGGCGGCTCGCGACGCCGTGTCCGGTGGCCCGACGGCCCGCTGCCCGCACTGCGGTCACGCCTTCCCGGCCCCCCCGCCGCCCGGACCTCACGTGGTCTGGTGGGCCTGCCCGGCCTGCCGACGTCCGATCTCCCTCCTCGGCGACCGCGCGAGCCCCCCGATCTTCACGTGGGAGGTCTACCCCCACCTGTACCCGGGCCTCCCGCCGGCCCCCGGACCGACCCGGGGGAGGGAGCGCATCGTCTTCACGGTGCTCCTGGCCCTCGCGGTCGCCCTGTCCGCGCTGACGGCCGTCGCCACCGCCGAGGGGGCGGTCGCGCTCGGGCCGGGGCCGTTCACGGTCCAGGGCGTGGTGACCGAGGCGCGGACCGGCGGCGGGACGGGGTCGGCGCTGCCGATCTCGGGCGCCTCGGTGACCGTCGCCCCCGAGACGGGTCCGACGCTCTCCGCGCGGACGAGCGCGAGCGGGGCGTTCGCGATCGGCGGGCTCCCGCCGGGACGGTCGATCGTCAACGTCAGCGACGCCGGATTCGCGCCCCAGACCTTCGTGGTCTTCTTCAGCTCGGCCTACTCGACATCCGGGGGGCCGGGCGCGCCCCTCTCGATCGCCCTCGCTCCCGAGAGCGGCGCCTCCTCCGGGCCGGTGACCTACGTGCTGACGCCGTTCGCCGACCTCGAGTCGTTCGTCGCGGCCGAGTGGTCCGCGGCGATCCTCCTCGGGATCGGCGCCCTCGTCGCCCTCGGCGGGGCGCTCGCGGCGTACCGACGGGAGCGTCCGGGCCTCGCGCTCGCGGGGAGCGCCGCGGCCGCGGTGGCGCCGGCGAGCGTCTTCCTCCTGCCCGTCAGCGTGGCGTATCCCGCCGTCGGCGTGGCGGCGGTCGCCACGATCTCGGGCGGGACGATCCTCGCCGGGATCGCCGCGATCCGGCTCGCGCGAATCGGGCGACCGCTCGATCCCGAGTCGTGAGACCGGCGCGGGACTACCGGCGCGGGCCGGGGCTCGCCTTCGCCGACCGCTCGGGGATCGGCCGCCGCTGCCGGAAGCCGCCGTCGAGCGGGTGGAAGAAGCCGACCTCCTCCTCGCCGACGCGCCAGCACAGGAAGACGACCTCGCCCTGGACGAGGCCGTAGAAATCGACGAGCCCGGCGTCGAGGTCCTTCACCTCGATCCCCTCGGCGGAGAGCCGGCCGACCTCGCCCTCCAGGCGTCGGGTGAGCGCCGCCCCCTCCGTGACGAGGCGCTCCTTGAGGCCGCGGTCGGGGTGGTCGGGGGCGTCGATCTCCGGCCCCCAGAACTTCGTGAGGCGCTCGAGCTCGGCATGGATCTGCCGGAGCCGGACCGCGGCGCTCCGGAGGTCGACGACGAGCTCCCGCAGCTCGCGCGTGCGCTCGCTCGCCGCCTCCGGGCTCCAGAGCTTCGGAGGGTTCGGGAGCTCCCCGGGGGGGCCCCCCTCTCGGACCGGGACCATCGCGCTCGGGAGGCGAACGGCGAGGGAGGGATATATGCCCGGGTACGGGCCGGGTCAGAGGAGCTTCAGGGATCGGCCGGCCCGCTCGAAGGCGCCGATCGCCGTCCCGAGGTCCTCGTCGGTGAGCGCCGCGTTCATGATCGTCCGGAGGCGGGCCTTGTCCTTCGCGACCATCGGGAAGACGATCGGCAGGGCGAAGACCCCCTCGGCGAAGAGCCTCTCGGAGAGGGCGCGGGCCACGGAGCTCTCCCCGACGATGACGGGGGTGATCGGCGTGGTGCTCCGCCCGAGGTCGAAGCCGAGCCCGCCGAGCGCGCTCTGGAAGCGGCGGGTGAGCGCCCAGAGCCGGTCGACGTGCTGGGGCTCGCTCTCGAGGACGTCGACCGCCGCGAGGCAGGCGGCGGCGACCGGGGGCGGCGGGGAGCCGCTCAGGAGCCAGGTCCGCGAGCGGTTGTAGGCGTAATCGATGAGCTCCCGGCTGCCGGAGATGTGGCCCCCCACGACCCCGAACGCCTTCGAGAAGGTCCCCATCTCCACGTGGACC
>JASHUV010000021.1 GCA_030039825.1 Thermoplasmata archaeon | reverse complement strand
GAGACGTTCCCGGAGGCGTTGAGCCAGGCCGGGATCGCGGCCGCGCTCGGAACGACGCAGCCGGCGGTCTCGAACGTCCTGCTGCGGCTCGTCGCGGGAGGCGCCCTGTCGGTCCACCGGGCGAGGGTCCGCGGTAGGTTCCAGCGGCTGAAGGTCTACTCGCTCACGCAGCACGGCGAACGCCTGGTCCGGCAGATCCTCGAGGGAATGTCGCGCCCGTGAGCGGCGCCGCGCCCCCGCTCCGGTCCGGGCCCGGACCGTGTGCGACTCGACGTAAAGTCTTACTACCCCCCCGGGGGCCTCGTTCCGCCGAGGCCCCATGCCCGCCGACGAGGAGCGCCCGCTCTACCTGGGCCCGCTGCTCGGGGTCATCTTCGATCTCGACGGAACGCTCATCGAGAGCGCCCACGACTACGTCAAGATGCGGCGGGAGGTCATCCGGATCGCCGAGGCCCGGGGCGTCACCCCCGGCCATCTGACCGTCCGCGACACGATCCCCCAGACGATGGAGAAGGCGCTCTCCGAGCTCGCCCTCGGCGGCGTCCCGGAGGGCGACCGCTTCCGGTTCGAGGGGGAGGTCAACGAGGCGATCGACGCCATCGAGCTCGAGGCGCTCCCGAGGACGAAGGCCCGGCCCGGCGCGCTCACCCTCCTGCCCGCGCTCACCGAGCGCGGCTACCGGCTTGGCATCCTGACGCGGAGCTCGGAGGTCTTCTGCCGGGCCGCCTTGCAGCGGACGGGCCTCAAGGAGTTCTTCCCCCACCTGCGGACGCGCAGCTCGCCCGGACCAGCGAAGCCCTCCCCGGATTCCCTCCTCCTCCTGCTCCGGCAGATGGCGGTCCCCATCGACCGGGCCCTGTACATCGGGGACCACCCGTTCGACGGGGAGTGCGCGACGCGCGCGCGGGTCCGCTTCGTCGGCATCCTGCCCCCGGGACCGGTCGAGCCGGAGATCGCCGAGCGCCTCGCGACGGCGGGTGCGATCCGCGTCGTCCCCGATCTCGACGGCGTCGCCGGGGTCCTCGGCGTCGGGCGCGCTCGGGCGGGTCGGGCGGCGCCCGGTCGGATCGCCCTCGCTACAGGTAGCTAGAATACGCGTGGATGACCGCGCGCTCGGCGGTCGCCCACGCCTCGGGGATCTGGTTCCAGCCGTTCCGAAGGTCCCCGACGCAGTAGAGTCCCGGGATCGGGGTCCCTCCGCTCCCGAGAACGCGGCAGTCCTCGTCCGTCACGACGTACCCGTCCGGATCGAACGTCGCCCCGAGCGATCGGGGAATCGCGTCGTGCATGTCGTACCACCCGAGCGCGGAGAACCCCTTGTCGTAGTCGCGGGTCGTCCCGTCCGCGAACCTCACGATGAACCTCTTCTCCCGGATCCCGTCGAACCCGGCGATCTCGGTCTCGACGGTGGGGATCCGGGCCTCCGCGAGCCGGTCGAGGAGCTCCGTGCGCTTCGCGGGCGGCGTCCCGTCGAGGAATCGGCGACCGTGCGTGAGGAGCTCGATCGATCGCGGGGCGAAGTGGAGGAGGTCGATCGCCGTCCACGCCGCGAACGCGTCGTGGCCGAGCACGGCGAGGCTCCGGTCCTCCATGAGATGGCCGTCGCAGAAGATGCAGAAGTCCACGATCCCGAAGTTCGCCCACGGAAAGATCGTCTGGATCGATCCGCCGACCTCGAGGATCCGGTCGACGACCCCGAGCGCCAGCACGAGGGCCCGCCCCGTCACGGTCCTCTTCTGGCCGAGCCATTCGAACGCGACCTCGTAGTCCCCGTCGGGCCGCACCGCGGCGCTCGTGGCCGTCGCGGGGGTGAAGTAGCCCACGCGCGCCTCGGCGGCCCGGACCTGCGCGATCTGGTGGTCGAGGAGGGCGTGGCCCGAGATGCCCTGAGGGAAGCCCGGGATGTTGTCCATCCTCGGGGCGTAGTACGACCGGGAGTACTTCGGGCCGCGATCGATGATCGCGGCCGTGTGCCGAAGGAGCGACGCCTTCAGGCCGGCCTGCAGGCCGGCGTGGCCGCCGCCGAGCACGAGGATGTCGTAGGAGGGCTGGAGCTTCGGGAAGCCCGGCACGGCGGGTCATCGCCCGGCGCCGCCATAGCGGTTGTGCGCCGGCGGGGTCGCGCGCCACGCGACGGCGTCGGGCCGGTCGGGCTATCGACGCAACGCTTATGGTCGACACCCCTCCTCCGACGCGTTGGGTTTTCGGAGACCCGTGGTGCCGGCGCCCGACGCTGCCTCGAGGGGCGCGACGTTGTACCTCGAGGACGGCACCCGATTCGATGCGCGGGGCTTCGGAGCGAGCGCCCGCCGGGTCGGTGAGGTCGTCTTCACCACGGGGATGGCGGGCTACCCGGAGTCGCTGACCGACCCGTCGTACCGCGGCCAGATCCTCACGTTCACCTTCCCCCTCCTCGGCAACTACGGCGTCCCCGATCCGGCGGCGCGCGACGCGGCGGGCCTGCCGGAGTTCCTCGAGTCGGACGGCATCCAGGTCCGGGGCGTCGTCGTCCGGGAGATCACGCGGCCGAGCCACTGGCAGAGCACCCGCAGCCTGCCGGTGTGGCTCGAGGAGTCGGGGGTCCCCGGTATCGTCGGCGTCGACACGCGCCGGTTGACCGAGCATCTGCGCAGCCGCGGCGTGATGCGCGGGGTCCTCGACGTCGGCGACCTCCGCCACCGTCCCTCGAACGAGGAGCTCGCCGCCCATCTGGCCGCCGCGCCGAACTACGGCGAGGAGCGGCTCGTCCCCGAGGTCGCGGTGCGCGCCCCCGTCGTCTACGGCTCGGCGGAGGACCCGCTCGTGGCGGTCATCGACTGCGGGGTGAAGGCGAGCATCGTGAAGGCGCTCCTCGCTCGGCACCTCGCGGTGCTGCGGCTGCCCTACGACCAGGAGGTGCCGGAACGCCACGACGGTCGCCCGGTCCGCGGGCTTCTCGTCGGGAACGGGCCGGGAGATCCCGAGCTCCTCCCGGGCGTGGTCGAGGAGCTCCGGCGGCCGACGGCCCGCGAGATGCCGACCCTCGGGATCTGCCTCGGTCACCAGCTCCTCGCCCTCGCCCGGGGCGGGGCGACGTTCAAGCTCAAGTACGGCCACCGGGGACAGAACAAGACCGTCGTCTTCCCCGACGGCACGGCCGTCATCGTCAGCGAGAACCACGGCTACGCCGTCGACCCGGCGTCGATCGCCGCGGGCGGGCTCCGGGCGTGGGCCTCGAACCCCGACGACGGCACGCTCGAGGGGATCAAGGACGACCGGGGGCGGCTCGTCGCGCTGCAGGGCCACCCGGAAGGGCATCCCGGCCCCCAGGAGGCCGGATTCGTCTTCGACCGCTTCCGGGAGATGGTCGCCCGCAAGGGAGCGGCATGAGCGAGGGACGACCGAAGAAGATCGTCGTCCTCGGCTCGGGCGCGCTCAAGATCGGGGAGGCCGGCGAGTTCGATTATTCCGGCAGCCAGTGCCTGAAGGCGCTCGAGGAGGAGGGGATCTACGCCGTCGTCGTCAACCCGAACATCGCGACGCTGCAGACCGATCCCCCGAGGCTCGGCCGGGTCTACTTCCAGCCCCTGACCCCCGACTTCGTGCAACCGATCCTCGAGGCGGAGCGGCCCGACGCGGTCCTCCTCTCCTTCGGCGGGCAGACGGCCCTCAACTGCGGGATCGGCCTCGCCGACCGGGGGGTGTTCGAGGCGCTCGACGTCGAGGTCCTCGGGACCCCGCTCTCGGGGATCCGGGGGACCGAGGACCGCGCCCAGTTCGTGGCCCTGATGAAGGAGGCCGAGGTCCCGACGCTGCCGAGCCACGCCGTCTACGACCTCGAGGGGGCGCGGACGGCCGCGAAGGAGCTCGGCTTTCCCGTGATGATCCGGGTCGCCTACACGCTCGGCGGCAAGGGCGGCGGCATGGCCCGCACGCCCGAGGAGCTCGAGGAGGTCGCCGCCCGGGGGATCCGCTTGAGCCCGGCCGGGCAGATCCTCCTCGAGCGGTACGTCGGCGACTTCAAGCAGATCGAGTACGAGGTCGTTCGCGACCGGCTCGGGAACACGCTCACCGTCTGCAACATGGAGAACGTCCTCTCCATGCGGGTCCACACCGGTGACAACGTCGTCATCGCCCCGTCCCAGACGCTCACCGACGAGGAGTACCAGCGCCTCCGCCAGGCGGCGCTCCGCGCCGCCGCCCGGTGCGGGATCGTCGGCGAGTGCAACATCCAGTTCGCCCTCGACCCGAAGAGCCGCGAGTACTTCGCGATCGAGATCAACGCCCGGCTCTCCCGGTCGAGCGCCCTCGCCAGCAAGGCGACCGGATACCCCCTCGCCTACGTCGCCGCGAAGCTCGCCCTCGGGTTCACCCTGCCCGAGCTCAAGAACCGGGTCACGGGGACCACGACGGCCTGCTTCGAGCCCGCGCTCGACTATGTCGTCGTGAAGCTCCCCCGCTGGGACCTCGAGAAGTTCGCCCGGGCCGAGCGCCGGCTCGGGCCGTCCATGAAGAGCGTCGGCGAGGTCATGGGCGTCGGCTCCTCCTTCCCGGAGGCCCTCCTCAAGGCCGTCCGGATGAGCGACCCCCGGGCCGATCTCGTCCCGCCGGCGGAGACCCGGCCCCGGGAGGCGATCCTCCGGGACCTCGCCGCCCCGACGCCGGACATCCTCTTCCGGGTCCTCGAGGCCCTGCGGGCGGGGATCTCCCCCGACGTGATCGCGTCCACGAGCTGGATCGACCCCTGGTTCGTCGAGGCGCTCGCGGAGGTCGAGGAGGTCGACGGGGACCTCCGCCTCGGCCGCGGCAAGTTCGACCCCGAGCGGGTCCGGCGCGCGAAGGAGCTCGGCTTCTCCGACCGGGCGATCGCGCGGGCCACCCGCCTCGACGAGGAGGAGGTGCGGCGCCGGCGGCTCGCCGCCGGGATCCGGCCGCGCGTCCGGATGATCGACACGCTCGCCGGCGAGTGGCCGAGCCCCACGAACTACCTCTTCATCACCTACCGCGGCGACTTCGACGACGTCGCCCCGGCCCCGTCGGGAAGCGTGCTCGTCCTCGGCGCGGGCCCCTACCGCATCGGCTCCTCGGTCGAGTTCGACTGGTCGACGATGAACCTCGTCGACGGCCTCAAGGCCGAGGGGATCCCGACGGTCGCCCTCCTGAACTCGAACCCGGAGACCGTCTCGACCGACCACGACCGCTCCGACCGCCTCTACTTCGAGGAGATCACGCTCGAGCGCGTGCGCGACCTCGCCGAGTTCGACGGCTACCGCGGCGTCGTCACCTGCGTCGGGAGCCAGCTCGCCCAGAACCTGACGCCGCTCCTCGAGGCGTGCGGGATCGCCGTCCTGGGGACGCGGCCGGAATCGATCGACACGGCCGAGGACCGGGCGAGGTTCTCGAAGCTTCTCGAACGGCTCGGCATCCCGCAGCCGGCCTGGCGCGCCTTCACCACCGAGGAGGCCGCCGCCGCCTTCGCCGAGGAGGTCGGCTACCCCGTGCTCGTCCGTCCCTCCTACGTCCTCTCCGGCCAGGCGATGCGGGTCATCCCCGGCCGCGCCGACCTCGCCCGCTTCCTCAACGAGGCGGCCCGGCTCTCGCCGGAGCACCCGGTCGTCATCACGAAGTTCATCGAGGGGGCCGACGAGGTGGAGCTCGACGCGATCTCCGACGGGGAGAAGGTGCTCGTCGGCGGGATCCTCGAGCACGTCGAGCGGGCCGGCATCCACAGCGGCGACGCGATCTTCTGCCTCCCGCCCCGGCGGGCGGGCCCCGCCGTCCAGGCGGCCCTCGTCGACGCCGCGGAGCGGATGGCCCGGGCCCTCGCGATCCGGGGGCCGTTCAACGTCCAGTTCCTCGTGAAGGGGGGGAGCTACCAGATCATCGAGCTCAACCTGAGGGCGAGCCGGTCGCTGCCGTTCCTCACGAAGGCGACCGGCGTCCCGCTCCTGAGGGAGGCCGCCCGGGCGATGCTCGGAAAGGGCCTCACCCGGGAGGGGGTCGCGCCGCTGCCGGCCGGGCGCTGGGGCGTCAAGGTCCCCCAGTTCTCCTTCCTGCAGCTCGCCGGCTCCGACCCCCTCCTCGGGGTGGAGATGCAGTCGACGGGGGAGGTCGCCTGCTTCGGCCCGACGTTCGCCGACGCCTTCGTGAAGGCCCTCGTCGCCACGGGCGTCCGGATCGTCCCCGCCGGCGGGACGGCGTTCCTCTCCGTCGGCGGCCTCGAGTACAAGACCCAGCTCCTCCCGACGGCCCAGGCGCTCGCCGACCTCGGCTTCTCGATGTCGGCGACCGAGGACACCGCGGCGTTCCTCTCCGCGCGCGGGTTCCGGGGGATCCGGACGCTCCACAAGGTGAGCGAGCCCGACCGCCACCCGAACGTGCTCGAGGCGCTCGACGGGGGCGACGTGAACCTCATGCTGAACGTCCCCTCCTCGCTCACCCAGGAGAAGCTCGAGCGGATGCTCGAGGACGAGTACGTCCTCCGCCGGCGCGCCGTGGAGCTCGGGATCCCGCTCTTCACGAGCCTCGAGGCGTTCCAGGCGTACATCGAGGGCATCGCGTGGATGCGGGCCCACCCGCTCACCGTGACGGCGCTCTACGGCTCGCCGGAACCCGGCCATCCCCGCGGGCACGCCCCGGCGGCCCGGGGGGTGCCGTTCGAGGCCCCCGCCCGACCGGTCGGAACTTCCGGCGCCCCGGTGCGCGGCGGTTGAACGGCCGCGGGCTCGGACCCGTCGGCTAGACCGGGAACTTCGTGACGGAGAACTCCGGCACGAGCGTGCTCGTGTCGATGACCTCCGGGATGCCGCGGATCCGCGACGTGACGAAGTCGAGGACCTGGCGCTTGGGGTGCTCGGCGCCGGGGAACTCGAGGACGGCGAGGAGGTCCCAGTCCCCCGTGAGGAAGTGGAGCTCCCGGACCTCCGGGAAGGCGAGGAGGGCGGCGCGGATCCGCTCGAGGTCCCCCCCGCGGACCTTCAGGTAGGTGAGCGCCCGGCGGCCGGCGAGGTCGGTCGGCATGAGGGCGCAGAGCCGATCCTCCGTGAACGCCTCGAGGCCCTCGAGGCGCAGGCCGTGGGGACCGAGGAGGAGGGGGAAGCGGGCGCCCGAGGGGATCCGTTCGACGAGGAGCCGCTCGATCCGTCCGGTCCTCGCGACGTCGACCGTCTTGACGGTGTAGCCGCGGCGCCCGGCGATCTCCTCGGCGAGGGCCGCGGCGTGGGCCTGGTCGTCGGAGAGGAAGAACGCCTCCTCCGACGCCAGGTTCCGGTCCGGTCGGCTCGACCCGGCGAGCTCCGCGACCGGAGCGTCGGGCGCGACGCCGACCTCGCTCGGGGCGGCGGGAGGCCGGAAGAACCCCGTGACGACCTTGCGGCTCTGCACGTAGAGGGTGAGTTCGCGCTCCGATCCGGAGGGTTTCATGGCGAGCCGAAGAACGTCGGGCGGAAAAAAGGACGTCGGGGAAAACGGGGCGGCCCCGCCGGGGCCGCCCCGAAGGGTTGGGACGCGCTAGTAGCGCTTGTAGGAGTCCGAGCGGTCGCGGCCCCCGCCGCCGCCGCCCGAGCCCCCGCCACCACCGCCGCCACCGCCGTAGCCGCGGCCGCCGCCACCGTAGCCACCGCCACCGCGGTCCCGGTAGCCGCCGCCGCCGCCGTACGACCGGCGCTCGCTCTCGAACTCCTGCTGGCTCATGTCGAGGGACTGGTTGATCTCGCCGATCGGCTCGGTCGACTTCGTCAGGGTCCCGTAGCGGCCGACGTTGAGGCGCATGTGGCCCCGCACCAGGGAGACGTAGCCGTTGTCGATGAGCACCACGTCCTCCTTCGCGATCGTCCCGATCTGCTCGTTCCAGAGCGAGAGCGTGATCGTCGCCGTGTCGTCGCCGATGACGGCCTCGGCCACCTTGCGGGCCTCGCCGTACTTCCCCATGACCTCCTTCGCCTCGCCGACGTTCATGACCTTGGCATGGACGTTGACTTGCTTCGAGCTCGGGGTCAGGTCGCGCACCTTCGTCAGGGTCTTCTCCATGGCTCTCTCCTTCCTCTCTCTTTCGCGCTTCGCGCTACGGCGAGCGCCGCCGCACGGACCCTCGAAACTCCTCGTCAGAAAACCTGGCGGCGGCGCTCGAATCGTCCGGGCTTAGGGCACTCGTCCGAGTGTAACTACTAACCCCGCCTATTTAAAAACTGGCAGGCGGCCCTTGCGCGCTCGGTCGCCGAACCCCTTCGCCGGACCGCTCGGGGTCCCCGAGGGCCCGAGCGAAGAACTCGGCGACCGTCGCGTAGCAGCGAAGCTTCTGCTCGACGTCGGAGGAGCCGTGGCCCTCCGGGAGCTCGAGATACTCGAAATCCCTCCCCAGGACCCGGCCGGCGCCAAGGAGGCGGTCGCGGAAGGCTCTCGCCTGATCGATGGGGCAGCGCGGGTCGTTCACGCCGTGGACGATGAGCAAGCGGGCCCGAAGACGATGGGCCTCGTGGATCGCGCTCCGTTGCCGCCAGAGGGCGCGGTGGGTCGCCGGATCTCCCATCTGCTGGCGGAGGTAGTACTGGAAGTGCTCCCGGGAGCCGTCGTAGAGGCTCTCGAGATCGGTCATCCCGATCCAGGCGCAGGCGGCCCCCCAGAGCCCGGGGTGGCGCACGACGGCCATGTAGGTGAGGTAGCCGCCGTAGCTCCCGCCCCACACCCCGAGACGATCGGGATCGACGTACGGGAGCCCCCGGAGGTACTCGGCCGCGGCGACGACATCCCTGAGGTCCCCCCCGCCCCAGTCGAAACGGTTGAGATCGCGGAAGTCCGGACCGTAGCCGGTGCTCCCCCGGACGTTCGGTTGCAGGACGGCGAACCCCCGGCTCGCGAAGTGCTGGGCCAGCGGGTCGAACCGCTCGGAAAAATGGGCGGTCGGACCACCGTGGAGCTCCAGGATCGCCGGAACACGTCGGCCCGCCGAGCGCCCCCGGGGGGCGTACAGAAGGGCCTCGATCGATCGGCCGTCCGGGGCGCGATAGCCGACGACCGCGACCTCGGTGAGGCGGCCGGGGTCGATCCCGCCGTAGTCGGCCGGGCGCAGGATCACCTGGTCGGGCCCCGGCCCGAGCCGGACGAGCGTCGTCGGCTCGGTCGAGCTCGTGCGAAGGCCGATGATGCCGGTACCCGTGGCGTCGAAATCAAGGGGTCGGACGTCCCCCGACGCGGGCGGCAGATCGACCGCGTCCCCGGAGGAGAGGTCGTAGAGCCTCGGGCCCAGCCGGACCCCGTCGAGACGCACCGTCAGGAGACTGCGGCCATCGGAGGAGAAGGACTTCGCGTACTCGTCGGACCGCCCGTCCCCGAACGTCCTCACTTCCCCGGATCGTCGATCAAGCACCATCGGGCGCGTCACGCCGGAGGCGTCCGAATCGAACGCGATCTGCTGCCCGTCCGGATGCCAGGCCGAGAAGCTGTCCCGGGAACCCTCGCGGGCCCGGAAGACGCGCGTTGGCCCGTCCCCTTCCGGGCCCGAGACGTAGAGGTCGGCGTTCCGGAGGTCCGGGCTCTCGTTCGCCGAGAAGCCGAGGGCGCGCCCGTCCGCGCGGTATCGGACCGCCCCGAGGGCGCCCACCGGCGCGTCGAAGTCCGTGACCTGCTCGGCCTCGCCCCCGGCGATCGGGACCCGCCAGGCGTTGAGCTGCCGTCGTCCCCCCCGCCCGGGCGCGGTCGCCACGAAGAGCAGCCAGCGATTGTCCGGGCTGATGTCGCTCGGAGCGAGGTCGGCCCCGACCGAGGTGAGGCGGGTCACCTCCCCGCCGGCGACCTCCATTCGGTAGAGGTCGTGCTTCTCGTTCCCCTCCTCGTCCTTCCCGAAGATGACGAACTCGTCGTTCCGGTCCCACGCGAGCCCCACCTTGACCGACCGCGGGACCTCCCCGTGGCTCACCTGGCGGACGTCGCCGGTCGCTATGGACTGGACGAAGAGCTCGTTGCGGCCGGTCCGGTCCCAGTAGAACGCGACGCGATCCCCCTTCCAGGCGAGCTTCGGGGCGAGGATCGACGGGAGACGGACGAGCGCCTCCAACGGCAGCGGGTCGAGGCGGCCCCCGGGGTCCCGAACGTTCTCCTCGCCCACCCCGGCCCCCGGAGCGCGATCTCTCGCGCCGCCCCGGCCATCATGGGCGCGCGAGGTCTTCAAGGAACTCAACCGGGGTCCGGTCGGCGCGCCCTCGTCCGCCGGCCCGGCGTCCGGGCCGGCTCGGGCGCGGTTGGAACCGATTCTTTAAGCGGGGGCGCCATCCCGACTGCTGCGAGGGTCCGGGACCCTTGGCCAGTCCGGAGTACGATATCGCGGTCAGCTACTTCCTCCGGGGGAACTTCGAACGGGCGGCGGCGGCGTTCGCTGCCCTCGTCCGGACGACCCCGGCCGACGCCCGGTGCTGGTCGTACCTCGGGATGTGCTACGCGCATCTCGACCGGGGGGCCGACGCGGAGCAGTGCCTGTCGAAGGCGATCGAGCTCGGCGCCGATGACCCCCAGTCCTGGTTCCATCTCGGCGTGGCCCGAGGGATGCGCGCGGAGTGGCCCCGCGCCGTCTCCGCCTACCGCTACGCGGTGGCCCTCGCCCCCGACGACCTCGTCGCGTGGCACCGGCTCGGGGTGGCCCTGGCGGAGTCGGGGGACGAACCCGGATCGCGCGCGGCGTTCGAGCGCTCGCTCGTCCTCTCCCGGGAGACCGGTGAGGCCCCCGCGGAGGCGCCGGTCGATGACGAGGCCCCGGACGACCACCTGAGCGAACCGGCCGAGCCCGACGCCGGCCGGGAGGCCGCGAGCTGGCTCGACCTCGCCCTCTCCCTGCTCTCGCTCGGCGAGGAGGACGAGGCGATCGCGGCGTACGAGCGGGCCGCGACGCTCGATCCGGAGCGGGCGCGGAGCTCGCTCTTCCGACCGATGCTCACCCTCGTCGCGTCGGCGGCCCGGCCCGGCGAGGAGGCCGACACGGGTCCGCACGGTGACCGACGACCCGGCCCGGGTCCCACCCCCCCCGGGCCCGACCGCTCGCAGCGGCGACCGGGTCCGGTGTAGGCTACCCGCCCGGGCCCGGCACCGCCGGACGCGCCGGGGGTTCCTCGACGATCAGCTCCTCGGCCCACGGCCGGACCGCCTCGCGTTTCCGCGCGTGGTCGGCGAGGAAGCCCGTCACCCGCTCGGTGAGCCGCCCTTTGCACTCCCCGCAGAGGAGCGCTCCCGAGCGGCAGTCCCGGGTGATCGCGTCGAACTCGGCCTCGTCGGGGGCGAAGCCGGTCCGCCACATCGACCAGATCGAGCAGACCTCCGGGTGGGCCCCGAGCCGACGCTGCTCCTCGACCGTCGCGCGCCCGCCGGTAAAGGCGTGGGAGATCTTCCGCTCCACCGCCGCGGGCGCGTCGTCCAGGAAGATCGCGTTCTCGGTGGAGGCGCCCGTCGTCGACACGCTCTGGTTCCCGGAGAGCCCGATCGTCATCCGGCTGTGGAGGATCGCCGGCTTCGGGTAGCCGAGCGGTCCGGCGAGGTCCCGGGTGATCCGGAAGTGCGGGTCCTGGTCGATGCCGCAGGGGATCAGGCAGGGGATCGTCGTCCCGCTCTCCCACGACGGGAAGAAGCACGGGACGGACTGGAGGGCGGTGTAGAAGATCAGGCCGACGTTCGTGGACGGGGTGAACCCGAAGACCGCCTTGACCGTGGAGAAGTTGACCCGCTTCGCCACCTCCACGGCGAGGGGGTAGAGCGCCCGGATCGATCGCGTGTCGAAGAAGACGTGGGTCGTCCGTCGGTCGAAGCCGAGCGCCAGGATGTCGAGGAGGTTCTCGACCCCCCACCGCGCCGTCTCCGACGCGCTGACCCCGCGGGCCCAGAGCTTCTCGTCGTCGGTGATCTGGATGTACATCGCGCTCCCGAACCGCTCCTGGAGCCACCGGCACAGCTCGAACTGCATCAGGTGGGCCGTGTGGAGCGGTCCGGACGGCCCGCGACCGGAGTAGAGGACGAACGGCGTCCCCTTCTCGACGCCGTCGAGCAGGCGGCCCAGGTCACGGTGGGAGAAGTAGATCCCCCGGCGGATCAGCGGGTGGACCGGCCCGTTCGCGAGCCGCCCGATCCGGGCGACGAGCGCCTCCGTGAGGGGCTCGGTCCCGAACTGCTCCCGGAGTCGGTCGTAGTCGATCGGGCCCTTGACCTCGTAGGGCGTGACGACGAAGCGCTCCGGGTCCGGAGGCATCGGTGGGGAGGTCTACGCCTCGGGGAAGGTGATCTTCGAGAGGATCGATTCCCTCTCGTGGGTGGGGACGCCGGCGCTCGCGAGCGCCTGGGCGAAGCAGGCGCGCCCGTGCTCGAAGTGGACGGTGCTTCCGCAGGACGGGCAGGGGCAGGAGCCCTGGATGAGCCGCTTGAGCGTCTCGCGGTTCGCGGAGGTCTCGCGGCGGGCGAACCGGTCGACGAGGATCGCCCCGGCGGTGGCGTTCTCGAGGTTCGTCAGGGGGACCCGGACCGACGTGTTGCAGACCGAGCACCGCGCCGGGGAGGGGCAGGTGCAGACCATCGGAGGCCCTCAGTCGACGACCGGGATAAAGGCTTGAGGGCGGGATCGGCGGGGGTCGCCGAACGTTCAAGTACCCCCTGCCGCGATAGAATCTCCGAATGGCGCCGACCCGCCGTCCCGACGTGACCCAGGAGTCGCTCGTCGCGATCCTCCGGCAGCTCAACCAGGCCGAGAACCGCGGGGAAGGCGATCAGCGGGAGCAGGCGCTCGAGCTCGGCGAGATCGCGAGCCGGCTCGAGGGAAACGTCCTCAAGGGTCCGGGCGCGATCAACCTCGCCGTCGGCCTCCTCCTCCGGAAGGGGCTCGTCAAGGCGAGCGGTTCCGGCGACTATTCGTGGCAGCGGCAACGGACCGCCCGCCAGCGCTACCAGATCACGGCCGAGGGCAAGAAGTACCTCGTGGACACCGCCGTGGCGTCGGGCCGCGTTCCCTGACGGCCCCCGTCGTAGCCGTTAAGAACCTCGGGGGGTCCGAGCGTCCGTGTCCCGTATCCACTCCGGTCGCCGCGGGCGTTCCGGCTCCCACCGGCCGTATCCGGTCCGCTCGCCGGAATGGGTCACCGCCGACGCGACGGAGGTCACGGAGGAGGCGGTCAAGCTCGCGAAGGGGGGCATGGGCGCGGCCCAGGTCGGCGCCCTCCTGCGCGACGGATCGGGCGTCCCCTCCGTCCGGGCGTTGACCAGCAAGCGCATGACCCGCCTCCTCGCCGACGGCGGCGTCACCCCCGAGCTCCCCGATGACCTCCAGGCGCTCCTCAAGCGCGTCGTCCACCTTCAGCGCCATCTCGCCCAGCACCCGAAGGACCTGTCCAACCGGCGCGGGCTCGCGCTGATGGAGTCGCGGATCCGCCGGCTCGCCCGGTACTACCGGGGCCGCCAGCGGCTTCCGGAGGGGTGGCGGTACACCTCCGCCGGTGCGGTGCTCCAGGTGGAGTGATGCCCTCGGGGCCCGAGCACCTCGTCTCCCAGCCGGCGTACTCGACGGAATTCACCCGCGCCCGCGCGCTCCTCCTCGCCCACCCCGGCCGCTGGCGGGTCATCTACCACTACGACGGGGACGGGATCGCGAGCGCCTCCTCGGCGGTCCGCTT
>JASHUV010000020.1 GCA_030039825.1 Thermoplasmata archaeon | reverse complement strand
TCCGAACGAGGGCTCCGATTCCGTGACCGTGATCAACGGGACCTCGGTCACCGCCACGCTGTCAGTCGGCAGCCATCCGTTCGACGGCACCTGGGACCCCGCGAACGGGTTCGTCTACGTTCAGGACATCCTGTCGAACGAGGTGAGCGTCCTCAACGGGACCGCCGCACCCACGACGGTCTCGGTCGGCACCTACCCCGAGCGGCTCGCGTACGACGCGTCGGACAGCGAGGTCTACGTCGCCAACTCCGGCTCGAGCAACGTGAGCGTTCTCTCGGGCCTCCGGCTCGTCGGAACCGTCGCGACCGGGGCCAGCCCGGCCCTTCCGATCTTCGATGGCGCCGACGGTTTCGTCTACGTTCCGAACGAGGGCTCCGATTCCGTGACCGTGATCAACGGGACCTCGGTCACCGCCACGCTGTCCGTCGGCAGCCATCCGTTCGACGGCACCTGGGACCCCGCGAACGGGTTCGTCTACGTTCCGGACATCCTGTCGAACGAGGTGAGCGTCCTCAACGGGACCGCCGCACCCACGACGGTCTCGGTCGGCACCTACCCCGAGGGGCTCGCGTACGACGCGTCGGACAGCGAGGTCTACGTGCCGAACTACGAGTCGAACTCGGTCAGCATCCTCGAGAACACGACGGTCGTGGCGACACGGACCGTGGGCGATAACCCGATCGCGGCCACCTACCTCAACGCCACCGATCGGGTCGTGGTCAGCTCCTACGGTGCTCAAACGGCCACGATCCTGAACGGCACCTCGATCGTGGCGACCGTTCCGGTCGGGGCCTCGCCCGAGTTCCCCGCCTTCGACGCGGTGGACCGGGACGTGTACCTGCCGAACTACGGCTCGGACAACGTCAGCGTGATCCGCGGCAGCTCGATCGTCGGGGCGATACCCGTCGGCGATTCTCCGGTCGAGGCGCTCTACGACCCGGTGATCGGCGACATCCTCGTCACGAACTCGGGTTCGGACTTCGTCAGCCTGATCCCGACCGGCTTCGCGGTCAATTTCACCGAGACGGGGTTGGCGAGCGGGACCAACTGGTCGGTCACGCTCAACGGGTCCTCGACCTCCTCGTCCGGCCCGACGATCGGCTTCACCGTGCCGAACGGTACGTACCCGTTCATGGTGCCTCGGGCCGGCGGGACGCCCGCGGACATGGGGACCGGCAACGTCACCGTTTCCGGAGGGCCCGAAACGATCACGGTGGCCTTCGTTCGGGCGGTCTACGACGTGACGTTCGTGGCCTCGGGGTTACCCTCGTCCGTGGGGTGGTGGGTCAATCTCTCCGGCGCGGCCCCGGTCGGAGCGACCGGGCCGACCGTGACCGTAGGGGAACCGAACGGAACCTACGAGTTCCTCGTTGGGACATCGAACCGATCCTGGGCGGCGCCGGGCGGGTCGTTCTCCGTCGACGGCCTCGCCACCTCCGTGACCCTCTCCTTCGGCCTCGTCACGTTCAACGTCAGCATCACGGCTTCGGGTCTCCCGCCCGGAGCGACGTGGTGGATCAACGGCACCGGTATAGGATCGGTCCGGGCGACCTCGAGCCCGCACGACCTCTCCGAAGCGAACGGGTCCTACCCCTACTCGCTCGGGACGTCGGCTGCGGGGTATGCGGCCCCTCGCGGTACGTTCACGGTCGACGGCGCGCCCGCGAACGTCACGGTGACGTTCACCCTCCTGACCTTCGCGATCACCTTCACCGAGTCCGGATTGTCGTCGGGGAGGAACTGGTCGGTGATCCTCGCCGGCATCTCCTATTCGTCGACCAACAGGAGCATCGAGGTGACTGAACCCGACGGGACGTACGGGTTCACGGTCCCGGCCGTACCGTCGTTCACCGTCCGGCCCTCGGGAGGCACCGTCCGGATCGACGGACAGGGTCTCGTCGAGAACGTGACGTTCGCGTCGGCCGCCGGACCGGGTCCGGCCGGCGGCGCGAGCGGGGAAGAGATCGGCATCGTGGCGGGGAGCGCGATCGCGGTCCTCATCGCGGCGGCGGTCGTCCTCGCCCGTCGGCGGCGGCCGAAACGCCCCGCCCCACGAGCCTCCTCCGGCGGATCGGCCCACGGAGATTCCTCGGGAGGATCCGACATCGGTGGGACCGGTCGGACCCGCGACCCCTCGACCTGAGGACCGAGTCGGGAGAGGGCCGGCGGGGCGGTTGCGCGGTGGAGAGGGAACGGTCGGCCCGGATCAGCCCGGCCGATCGGGGTTCTCCGCCCCCGGGCCCCGGGCGGCCCGGTCGACGTACCACGTGATCGGACCTGGGCATCTCACCCGCGCGGCGGGAAGCGGCCCGGCACCGGCCTCCGGACGGAGCACCCGGGCGAGCGCGTCCCGCTTCTCCGGGCCGGCCACGAGGAAGGCGATCGACCGGGCCCGCGCGAGCCCCGGGAGGGTCATCGTCACCCGGGGGACGTGAGGTTCGAGCCCGGGGTTCGGTTCGACCTCTACCCACACCGAAACCGGCGCGTCGAGCCGGGGCGATCCCGGGAAGAGCGAGGCCGTGTGGCCATCCGCTCCCAGGCCGAGGACGACGAGGTCGATCGCGGGAGCCTCGGGACCTCGCTTGCGATCCCACGTACGGAGGTCCGCCGCATAGCGGTCGGCCTCACGGTCGAGGGAGCTCGCCTCCCCGACGATCCGATGGCGCCGCGCCATGGGCACGGAAAGGGGGTCGAGCAGTCCCCGGGCGGCGAGCCCGTAGTTGCTGAGAGGATCGTCCGGGCCGACCGCCCGCTCGTCGGCCCAGAAGTAATCGACGTGGTCCCACGGGACGGCGGTCGGGTGGTCGTTCAGCAGGGTTCGGAAGAGCGCCACGGGAGTCGACCCACCGGACAGGGCGAGTCCGAAGCGCCCGCGCGCTCGGAGGCCCTCCGACGCGGTCGTGACGATCTGCTCCGCCAGCGCCCCGGCGGCCGCGGCGAGGTCGGGGAAGACCCGTACGACCGGGGTCACGGGGGCGACCATGTGTGGCCGTCCTCGAGGAGGAGAGCGTCGGAGGCGGCCGGCCCCCAGCTCCCGGCGGCGTACCGCTCGACCTTCGGCGGGTTCGAGAGCACGCCGGAGAAGACCCGCCAGGCCTCCTCGACCTCGTCGGCGCGGACGAAGAGCGTCTGGTCGCCCCTCAGGATGTCGAGGATGAGCGTCTGGTAGCCGTCGGAGAGGGGCCCGAACGCCTCCGAGTAGAGGAAGTGGAGCTCGTGGGTCTCGAGGCGGATCTCGTGGCCCGGTCGCTTGATCTCGATCCCGAGGGAGAACCCCTCGTCGGGCTGCAGCGTGATGGCGAGACGGTTCGCGGTGACGGTCCGAGCGTCGCCCTGCCCGAAGAACCAGACCGGCGGCTCGCGGAACCTCACGGTGATCCGGGTGAGCTTCTCCGGCAGGCGTTTCCCGGTCCTCAGGTAGAACGGGATCCCGTGCCAGCGCCAGTTGCTCACCCGCAGGCGGAGCGCGACGAACGTCTCCGTCGGCGAGCCGGGCCGGACGCCCGGCTCCTCGAGGTAACCGGGCACGGGAAGGCCGCCGGTCCTTCCCGCCCCGTACTGGCCGTAGACGATGTCCTCGTTCCGGATCGGCTCGAGCGAGCGGAGCACCTTCACCTTCTCGTTGCGGACCTGGTCGGCCTCGAGGTTCGTTGGGACCTCCATGGCGGTGAGGGTGAGGAGCTGCGTCAAGTGGCTCTGGACCATGTCGCGAAGGGCGCCGGTCTCATCGTAGTACGCCGCCCGGTTCTCGAGCCCGAGGTCCTCCGCGACGGTGATCTCCACCTGCTCGATGCGGTCCCGGTTCCAGACGGACTCGAAGAGCATGTTGGCGAAGCGGAAGACGAGGAGGTTCTGGACGGTCTCCTTCCCGAGGTAGTGGTCGATCCGGTAGACGCACGGCTCCTCGAACCAGCGGTGGATGAGGGCGTTCAGGGCCTCCGCGCTCTCGAGGTCACGGCCGAACGGCTTCTCGATGACGAAGCGGGTCCACCCCGGCCCCTTCGAGAGGCTGGCGGCGCCGAGGGCGGCGATGGTCGGAGGGAACGCCTCCGCGGGGAGCGCGAGGTAGAGGACCCGGTTCCCGGAGAGCCCGTAGGCCTTCTCCTCGTCGGCGATCCTCCGGGCGAGGGTCGCGATCCCGGCGTTCGGGTCGTCCCCGAAGGAATGGAAGGCGACGGAGGCGTCGGCCCACCGCCTTGCCTCGGCCGACGACGCGACCTTCCCCTGGACGAGCGAGGTGACGGCGTAGGCCCGGAAGTCCTCGTCCTTCCAGGCGCGGCGGGACGCCCCGAGGACCCTCAGCGGCCGGGCGCCCTCCCCCCCCTTCGGGCCCGAGATCGCGTAGAGGGCGGGGAAGAGCTTGCGTTCCATGAGGTCCCCGGTCGCGCCGAGGACGACGAAGAGGTCGGGCGCGGGCGCCGCGGGGGGCATCCGGTCACTCCGACTTGATGGCGTGCCCGCCGAATTCCTGGCGCATGGCGGAGAGGAGCTTCTCGACGAGAGGGTCGGCCTCGCGCGAGCGGATGCGCCGCTCGAGCGCGAGGGTGATCACGGGGGCCGCCACGTTGAGGTCGAGCGATTCGAGGACCGTCCAGCGGCCCTCGCCGGAGTCCTGCACGTACGGGGCGATGTGGTCGAGCGCCGCCCGGTCCTTGAGCGCGTCGGCGGTAAGGTC
This sequence comes from Thermoplasmata archaeon, assembly GCA_030039825.1. GTDB lineage: Archaea > Thermoplasmatota > Thermoplasmata > Lutacidiplasmatales > UBA184 > Lutacidiplasma. The sequence goes on along the minus strand of JASHUV010000020.1, from coordinate 8,673 downwards.
GAGGAGCCAGGAGCGGATGACGCTCCCCTTCTGCCAGATGCGCGCCGCCTCGGCGAGGTCGATCCCGTACTCCTTCTTGGCGTCGAGGATCGCGAACCCCTCGGCGTACGCCTGCATGAGACCGTACTCGATCCCGTTGTGGACCATCTTGACGAAGTGGCCCGCTCCGTGGCCGCCGACCCGTCCCCATCCCTCCTCCGGGGAGGGGGCGAGGGTCCGGAGCGCCGGGCTCAGGCGGTCGACGTCGGCCGGGTCGCCACCGACCATCATCGAGTAGCCCTCCTTCAGGCCCCAGATCCCCCCGCTCGTCCCGACGTCGACGAAGTGGATCCCCTTCGTCGCCGCGGCCTCGGCATGCCGGATCGAGTCCTTGTAGTAGGAGTTCCCCCCGTCGACGAGGAGGTCGCCGGGAGCGAGGAGGCCGCCGAGCTCGGTCAACGTCGACTCCGTCGGGTCCCCCGCCGGGAGCATCAGCCAGACGACCCGCGGCGGGGCGAGCATCCGGACGAGCTCCCCGACGGTGGCCGCGCCCCGGGCGCCGGCGGAGACGGCGGCCGCGACGAGCTCCGGTCGCCGGGCCTGGCCGACGACGTGGTGACCGCCCCGGACCAGGCGGATCGTCATGTTGCCGCCCATCCGCCCCAGGCCGATCATCCCGAGCTCCATCGTTCGAACCTCCGTCACGCGGCGGGAGCGCGGACCACCGACGCGATCGCGTCGAGGCCGGCGACCGCGTCCGCCCCCACGTCGACGCCGACGAGGCGCCGGCCCTTCTTTAGGAGCGCCATGGCGTCGCCGTCCGCTTGGGCGCGCTGGATGCGCCCGAACGTCATGGGTCCCGGCGGGACCGTGACATCGTCGGCGGGCGTATCGACGATCTGCAGGAAGAGGCCGGTGTTCGGACCCCCCTTGTGGAGCTGGCCCGTCGAGTGGAGGAAGCGCGGTCCGTAGCCAAGCGTCGAGCTGATCCGGAGGCGTTCCCGCAGCGATCCCCGGAGCGCCTCCAGGGCCCGGTCCATCTCCTTCGACGGGGCGAGGTAGGCCTGGATCGCGAGGTAATCCCCCGGCCTCGCGGAGGCCATCCACGGCCCGAGCGCGGAGGAGAGCGCCCGGGCGTCGTCCGCCCTCGGCCGCGTAGGGGCGCCCGACGCCCCCCCCGGGCCGGTCATCGCCTGCCGGGCGAGCTCCTTCGCCATCTCCACGTCCGGTTGGTCGAACGGGTCGATCCCGATGATCGCCCCGGCGGCAGCGATCGCGATCTCCCAGCGGAGGAACTCCGCCCCGAGATCGGCGACGTCCGATAGGTCCGAGACGATGACCGGGGTCCCGGTCGCCTCGGCCTCGGCGAGCCGGGCGTCGAGGTCCTCGGACTCCTCGCCCGCGAGCACGAGGTCGGCGAGGACCACGTCCTTCCGTCCGTCCTCCGCGAGGGGGGCGACCTCCCCGGCGACCGGCACGATGCCCTTCCCGATCTTGCCCGTGCTCTCGGCGATGAGCTGCTCGGCCCACGCCGGGAAGGCGGTGAGGCTCGGTGTCGGGAGGAAGGTGACCTTGTCGCGTCCGGCGAGCGCGAGCTCGCCGATCTGTGCGCCCAGCATGAGCCCCGGATTCTTCGAGGCGGCGATCTCCTCGCCGCACGCCGCCGCCATGCGCTCGGCCCGCTCGACGACGCGGCGGATCGGCACGCCGGCGAGCGCGGCGGGAACGAGGCCGAATTCGGTGAGCGCGCTGTACCGCCCGCCGACGTCGGGCCGCGCCGTGAAGCAGTGGCGGAAGCCGTGCGCCTCGGCGAGCGTCTCGAGGGGGGAGCCCGCGTCGGTGACGGCGCAGAACTGCTGACCGGGGTCGGCCGCCGCCCCCTTCGCGAGCTCCCAGAAGTACGCCCAGAAGGAGTTCGGCTCGAGCGTGGAGCCGCTCTTGCTCGACACGACGAAGAAGACCTTCTCGACGTCGTGGCCGCCGAGCGCCTTCCCGACCGCGGCCGGGTGCGTGCTGTCGAGGACCTTGAGCCTCGGGTAGGCCTTCGATGGCCCGAACGTCAGGGCCATCGTCTGCGGCGCGAGGCTCGAGCCCCCCATGCCGAGCAGGAGGACCCGCTCGAAGCCGTCCTCCCGGACCTCGTCGGCGAAATCGGTCAGGTCACGGACCCGGCCCGCCATCTCCGTGGGGAGCTCGATCCAGCCCATCCGGGAGGGGACCTCCTCCGCGGGCGCCTTCGGCCAGATCGTCGGATCGCGTCGCCCGAAACGCCGACCGAACTCCGAGGCGTCCCACTCGTCGAGGCGTCTCGCGATCGCGGCCGAGTATGCCCCGAGCCGGAGCCGGGGGTTCGACCAGCCCCGGGGCTCCTTGCGGCGCATCATCCGCCCCTCCGAGCGGCCGTGGCGATCGCCTCGCGGGCCGCCCCGACGACCCTCTCGACCGTGAAGCCGAGCGCCTCCATCACGGCGGGGCCGGGGCCGGACGCTCCGAACCGGTCGAGGCCGACGACCCGCCCGTCGCGGCCCACGTACCTCGCCCAGCCGAGGGGGCTCGCGGCCTCCACGGCGACGGCCGGGAGTCCCAAGGGGAGGACCGAGGAGCGGTACTCCTCGGGCTGATCGTCGAAGACGGACGTGCAGAGCATCGAGACCACCCGGGTCGGGGTCCCGGCGGCCTCGAGGTTCGTCCGGGCGGCGAGCGCCAGGGCGACCTCCGAGCCGGAGGCGACGATCACCACGGCGGGCCGTCCTCCGGACGCCTCGGCGAGGACGTACCCGCCCTTCCGGGCCCCCTCCCGGATCGGGTAGGCGGTCGGGTCGAGCACGGGGAGCTTCTGCCGGGTGAGCACGAGCGCGGCGGGTCCCCGTCGCTCGAGCGCGAGCGCCCAGGCGACCGCGACCTCGTTCGCGTCCGCCGGGCGGTAGACCGCGTACCCCGGGATCGCCCGAAGCCCGGCGAGCTGTTCGACGGGCTGGTGGGTCGGGCCGTCCTCCCCGAGCCCGACGCTGTCGTGCGTGAAGATCATGAGGGTGTTGACGCGCATGAGCGCGGAGAGACGGAGCGCCGGCTTCGCGTAATCGGAGAAGATCAGGAACGTCGCGCCGTACGGTCGGACGCCTCCGTGGAGCGCCATCCCGTTCACCATCGCCGCCATGGCATGCTCCCGAACGCCGTAGTGGAGGTTTCGTCCCCCTTCACCGGAGAATGCGAAATCCCCGCTGCCATCGAGCAGCGTGCGGGTCGACGGCGCGAGATCGGCCGATCCGCCGAGGAGCTCGGGGAGGGCGCGCGCGGCCTCCTGGAGGACCTTCGTCGAGGCGTCGCGGGTCGCCATCCCTCCGGCGGACGCGGGGAAGGTCGAGAAGGCCGGGGCATGCCCGTCAGGTAGCTCCCCCGCCATCACCCGGGCGAGCTCGCGGGCGGCCTCGGGATGCTCGCGCCGGTACCGGGTCCAGAGCTCCTCCCACGGAGCCCGCGCCGCCGCGCCCTTCGCCCGGGCCCGGTCGCGCCATCGGGCGGCGGCCGGGGGGACGAGGAACGGCGGGCTCGCGGGCCAGCCGAGCCGGCTCTTGGTCGCCGCCGCGTTCTCCGGACCGAGGGGCTCGCCGTGGGCGTCCTTCGAGTCCTGTCGCGGGCTCCCGTATCCGATGTGGGTGCGCACCCGGATCAGGCTCGGGAGCTCGGGGTGGGCCCGCGCATCACGGATCGCGCGATCGATGGCCTCGAGGTCGTTCCCCTCGTCGACGTGATCGACGCGCCAGCCGTACGACTCGAACCGGCGGAGCGCGTCCTCGGTGAACGTCCAGCTGGTCGGTCCCTCGAGGGAGATGTGGTTGTCGTCGTAGAGGTAGACGAGCCGGCCGACCCCCATCGTGCCGGCGAAGGAGGCCGCCTCCGAGGCGATCCCCTCCATAAGGTCCCCGTCCGAGCAGATCCCGTAGGTCCAGTGGTCGACGATCGGGAGCCCGGGACGGTTGTAGCGAGCCGCCACGGACCTCGCGGCCATCGCGAAGCCGATCCCCATCGCGAAGCCCTGTCCGAGCGGGCCCGTCGTCGCCTCGACGCCGGGAGTGTGACCGTACTCCGGGTGGCCGGGGGTCCGGCTGCCGAGCTGGCGGAACCGCTTCAGCTCCTCCATCGGGAGGTCGTAGCCGGTCAGGTGGAGGAGCGAGTAGAGCAGCGCGGAGCCGTGGCCGGCCGAGAGGATGAAGCGGTCGCGGTCCCACCAGGTGGGCTCGGCCGGATCGTGCTTCAGGTGGCGGTCCCAGAGGGCGTAGGCCATCGGCGCCGCCCCGAGGGGGAGGCCCGGGTGGCCCGACTTGGCCGCCTCGACCATGTCGACGGAAAGGAAGCGCAGTGTGTTGACGCAGGTCTCGTCGTCCGCGCTCATTGCCGCCGCGCCGCAAGGGCCCCCCGCGCGAACTCGGCGGCACCGAGGACCCCCGCGTCCTCGCCGAGCCCGGCCCGGACGATCCTGAGCGGCGCGACGGCCGCGGCGATCGCCTTCTGGCGGACGAGGGCCTCGGAGGCCTGCACGAGGTTCGGAAGACCGTCGATGACCCCGCCGCCGAGGATGAGGACGCGGGGATTGAGGACGTTCACGACGCTGACGAGCCCGGCCGCCAGGTATTCGACCGTCGCCTCGAGGATCTCCTGGGAGAAGGGGTCCCCGCCGCGATAGGCCTGGGCGACCGTCTCGGCCGAGATCTTATCGATCCCGCCGGCCAGTTCCCGGAGGCGCCCCGAATCGGCGTTCCGTTTCTTCGCGAGCTCCCGCGCCCGCTCCGCGATCGCCCATCCACCGGCGTACGCCTCGAGGCAGCCGGAGTTCGGGCAGTGGCAGGGGCGCCCGTCGACGACGATCGTCATGTGGCCGATCTCCCCGGCGGTGTTCGACGTCCCCGCCTGGAGCTGCCCCCCCGAGACGATCCCGCCCCCGACACCCGTCCCGACGAAGACGCAGACGATGTCGTCCTCGCCCTTGCCGGCCCCGAACCGCCATTCGCCGAGCGTGGCGGCTCGGACGTCGTTCGTCACGATCGCCGGGAGGCCGACGGCCTTCTCGAGCTTCGCCCGGAAGGGAACGTTCCGCCACGGGAGGTTCGGGGCCTCCAGGAGGCGCCCCTCGGGCTCCCGGATCTGGGCCGCGACCCCGGCCCCGATCGCCTTCGCGTCCTTCGCGGGGTCGCCCAGGCAGGTCGCGACGCACGAGGAGATCGTCTCGATGATGCGGTCGAACGGGCCGGAGGTGTCGGTCGGATGCCGATGGGTCGCAAGGACCCGCCCGTCCGCATCGACGACGGCGAGCGCGATCTTCGTGCCGCCCATGTCCACGCCGATCGTGAGCGCGTTCGATCGGGTCGCCGGGTCCGCGGCGTGCCGCGACCTCGGGTCCGTCCCGGCGGGTTTTCGTCGGGGTGACGATCGGGGCGGCATCGCTTCGGACCCCTCGGCCGGGGGTGGTCCCGGCCCGAGGCGGTCGCCCCGAGCCGGGCACGGCTGATAACGTTGATTCGAGGTTTTCGCGGCGGAGCGACCCCGTCCCGACCGGCGGCCCTCGGGGGTCGCCGAAGGGCCGCGCGAGCCCGTCCAAGAGGGCCGGCACCGTCGGCGAGCCGAAGGGCGATTTTTTGTGAAGGTTTATGGCGAGGGAGATTTTCCCCCCTTTTTATGGAATCCGCCCCCCAGAGGGTCGGCGTGAGATTCAATCGGCGATCGATTCTTCGCGGTGTCGGGATCGGTGTGCTCCTCGTGAGCATGTTGCTCGGCTATGCCCCACCCGGGACTTCGGTGGCGATCCACGCCGGTGCTCCGTCCGCCGGAGGGGCACCGCCGGCCTCCCTGACCCCGGCAGAAACCTCCGTCATGCAGGCCGAGACGTCGCTCCAGACCGGGGCGGGTCCCGCGATGGGACGGGCGTTGAGCTGCGGGGGTTCTCTCGCCGCGAGCTCCTCCTGCTCCCCCGCGACCGCGTCGCCCCGGGCCGACTCGATCATCAACGGTGACTGGGTCAACGTCACGAGCAGCCTCTTCACCGGCGCCGCGGTCCCCGAGGCCGTCTACGTTACGTCGATGTGCTACGACGCGGCCGACGGGTACGTCCTCGCGTTCGGCGGCTACAACGACGCCACCGAGGTGACGGCGGACACGTGGACCTACCAGAACGGAAGTTGGACCGAGCTCTTCCCGGCGAATGCGCCGCCGGCCCGGACCGGCGCCCAGCTCGCCTACGACCCGGCGGACCAGGAGGTCGTGCTCTTCAGCGGGTACGACTACAACGCGGGGTCCTTCGTCAACGACACGTGGACCTACCACGCCGGGAACTGGACCCAGCTGAGCTACACGGTGGGGCCCGAAGAGAGGTGGCGGGGCGGCTTCGCGTACGACGCGGAGACCGGCTACATGGTCCTGACGGGCGGGACCGACTCGGCGGGCACGGCCCTCATGGACACCTGGGCGTTCTCGAACAACACCTGGACCGACCTTACGAGCAAGATCACGGGTGGGGCGCCCGGCCTGTACCGGACCACGATGACCTACGATGACTTCGACCATGAGATCGTGCTGTTCGGCGGGAGCAGCAACTCCGCGAGCGCGACCGACGAGACCTGGGTCTACCAGAACCTGACCTGGAGCGAGGTCCACAGCACGAACAGCCCGGCGGACCGAGTCTATCCCTCCCTCGGCTACGATCCCGCCCGGGACGCGGTCATCATGACGGGCGGCTCGCCCGACTCGGGCACGGGCACCCCCTTCTCCGACACCTGGAGCTTCCAGAACGGGAACTGGACCGAGCTTGACCCGGCCACGTCCGCGCCGGCCACCGCCTACACGCAGCTCGTCTGGGACCCGATGGGGGGCTACATGCTGGAGTACGGCGGGTACACCAACACGGAGTTCCTCTACAACACCTGGACGTTCAACTCGCCGATCGTGGTCTGGGCGAACATCTCGCCCGCCACGCCGGACGCGGGCAAGCTCACCGCCATCAATCTCACGGTCGTGTCGAAGCTCACGGGGCTGTCGACCTACTTCGACGGCCTCCCCGGGGGCTGCACCTCGGAGAACGTCCTGAACCTCTCCTGCACGCCGACCGAGCCCGGTAACTTCACGCTCCTCGTCGGCGCGAACGACACGATGGGCGACAACGCCTCCGCGAACCTGACGCTCGACGTGAGGGCCGACCCGGCCGTCGCCGGGTTCACCTACACTCCCGCGGCCGTCGATGTCGGGTTCCCGACGTGGATCAACGCCACGGTGACCGGCGGCAGCCCTCCGTTCGACTACAACTGGACCGCGCTGCCACCCGGATGCTCCGACCAGGATTCTCCGTCGATCAACTGCACCGCGACGAAATCCGGTACCTTCCCGATCGCGGTCACGGTGCGGGATAGTGCGGGCGTGAAGACGTCGGGGAGCAGCTCGCTCACCGTGAACGCCCTACCCACCATCAACGAGTTCGTCGCCGCCCCGGCGGTGTTCGACCAGGGCGCCTCGACGACGCTCTACGCGAACGTGACGGCGGGTACCGCGCCGTTCACCTACACCTGGCCCCTCCTTCCCGGTGGCTGCCAGAGCGCGAACACCTCGGCGCTCGTGTGCAAGCCGATCGCCATCGGGAACTACCGTGTGGAGGCGATCGCGACCGACATCTTCGGGGCCGAGGTCACGGGCAACTTCAGCGTCAGCGTCGTCAAGGACCTCGCGATCGGGTCGACGGGGGTCTCCGAGTCCCTCCTCGACGCCGGCCAGCCGCTCACGATCTACGTGAACGCGACGACCGGTTCGGGGGTCGCGCCGTTCAAGTACACCTTCTCCGGCCTGCCCGGGGGCTGCACGCCCGTCGGAGGCGCCCGGGCGACCTGCACACCGACCGCGCCCGGGAGCTTCGGTATCGTCGTCAGCCTGACCGACGCCGTGGGCTACACGGCGACGAGCAAACCGATCCTGCTTACGGTCAACCCGGACACGGTGATCACCGGATTCAACGCGACCCCGGGGGTCACGGACGTCTCGCACACCGTGATCTTCACGGTGAACGCGACGGGCGGGGACGGGCTCTACACCTACTCCTACACGGGCCTCCCGTCCGGCTGCGACTCCTCGGATGACGCGGTGCTGACGTGCACCCCGCTCGTGAGCGGCCACTTCACGGTGACCGCCACGGTCGCCGATAGCGAGGGCGTCGCGGCGAGCGCGAACCTGAACCTGACGGTCGGCCCGACGTTCCGGGTCTTCTCCTTCGTCGCGACGCCGTCGAGCCTCGCCCCGGGGAGCTCGATCTCCCTCGCGGTCACGCCGACGGGCGGGGTCGCGCCGTTCACCTACAGCTACTCGGGCCTCCCCGCGGGCTGCACGAGCTCGAACACGGACCTGCTGAAGTGCACACCGACCGCGACCGGTAGCTTCACGATCCGCGTCACGGTGACCGACCAGGCCTACGCCGTCGCCGTCGGGAACGTGTCGGTCTCGATCCAGAAGTCCTCGACGGCCTTCCTGTCGAGCGGCCTCGGGCTCGGGCTCATCATCGGGATTCCGATCATCATCGTGGTGGTGGCGCTCCTCGTCGTCCTCATGCGGCGCAAACCGGCCCCGCCGGCCGCGACGAAGGCCGCGGCCCCCCCTCCATCGAAACCGACGTAAGGTCGGGGCGCTCCCCCGGGCCTCCGGGGGAGGCGGATGACGTCGGGG
>JASHUV010000019.1 GCA_030039825.1 Thermoplasmata archaeon | reverse complement strand
ACGACGCTTCCGGTCCGCCCGTAAAGTTCGTCAGACGGCCGGCAGGGACCGTCACGAGCGCAACGGGCGCGGGCTTGCCCCATGTGACCGCCGCGGAGCTCGAGCCCGCGGCGAGCGTGGCGTTGATCCCCCACTGGGAGAGCGAGTTGTCGAACGGCCCCGGGTACTGCGCGCCGACCCCCGACGTCGTGTTCGTCTCGTTGTCCTCCGAGTAGGTGAGGTAGAGGCTCGTCTTCCAGAGCCCGATCGCCGGCTCGTAATAGTTGGTGCGGTTGCCGATCGCCGCCGTCGGGGTGCCGAGGTTCGAGGCGGCGACCATGCCGCCGGTCCAGCTCGCACCATTGTTGGCGCTGACAACGACACCGACCCCCGACCAACGCCACCAGAGGCTCGTCAGGACGGTGACGGTGTTGTTGATCGTGCCCGACCAGGCGACCGCGATCTTTCCGGACGTCGAGAAGGCGATCGACGTGCTCGGGAGGGATTGGAAGAAGTAAGGCTCGCAGGAGCCGGCATAGCAGGTCGACTCCCCGACGAAGCTTCCGGTGGCCCCGGTAGCGGGGTTCGAGATGATCCCGGTACTCGCTACGACCGGCGAGGACCAGGTCGAGCCGTTCGACGAGGAGGTTATCACGACGATCTGGGAGCCGTAGGAGGCGCACCCGGTCGCGGTGACGCCGATGCACGAGCGGTCCGTGGCGTAGGCGATGGCGATCTCGCCGGTCGGTCCGACCGCGATCGAGGGGTTCATCGCGTTGTACTGCTCCGCGGCGTTGAGACCGGGAAGGGTGATCGGGGTGGTCCACGTCGAGCCCCCGTCGAGCAGCGCCATGAACTCGAGGGAAATCGGGAACGCGTTCGTTCCCGGGAGCGGCGTCGAGGAGTTCGCGATGTTCTCGTAGACCACATAGATCGTGTTCCCGAACTGGGCGATCGCCGGGCGGGCGATGTTCCCCGCCGAGGAGAGCGTCGTTACCGCGCCGAAGCTGACCCCCCCGTTCGAGGAGCTCACGTACCCGAGGGAATCGGTCGGGCGAACCCCGTACTGGTTAGGGAGCGAGGTCGAGTTCTCCATGACGAACACGCCGTTCACGCTGTTGAGCGTGCTGTTCGAGGAGAACGCGGGCTCGATGGCGTTGAGGTACTGGCAGGTCAGGGGCCCGAGGTTCACCTCGCTCGTGAACGTGGTCCCGTTGTTCGCCGATACGCCGAAGATGACCCTCGACACGGTCTGGCCGACCACCGTCAGGCAGGTGTTCGCCGAGGCGTTCGTGTAGAGCGCCCAGCCGACGCCGATCTTTCCCGCCTGGAGCTGGACGACCGCCGGGTCCTGGCCCTGCGGTCGACACGTGGTGGAGTAGAACGGCGCCGCGCTCGTCGTCTGGCACGCCTCGTTCTTCGTCGCCGTCGTCTGGAGCGAGGCGTCCGTGACGACGTAGAACGAGGGCTGGACGGCGAGGGCGACGGTCAACGACACGCTCGAGGTCGTCGAGTTACCCGTCGGGTCGGAGACGGTCACGGTCACGGTGAACGTCCCCGTCTGGAGCGGGACGCAGGTCAGGCGCGAGGTGTTCTGGGTCGCGCAGCCCCCCGGGAGGCCGGCGTAGGAGTAGATCGGATAGCCCGTCGTCCCGAGGCCGCCCACGACCGCGCCCATCCATCCGGAGGCGGCGACCGTGAACGTCGTCGGGGTGTACTCGTAGGTCGGGTTCGGGGAGGCGGTGAGCGGCGAGGTGATCGAGAGCGGGGTGACCGTCAGGCCGACCGACGCCGTCGCCACGTCCCCGGCGCTGTCCGTCACGTGGACGGTGACGGTCCATGTCCCGGCGACCCCCTTCGTCGGGGTGGTCCGGTCCACGCAGGTGATCGACGCCGTGTTGGCGCTCACGCACCCGGAAGAGCCGGTCGGGAGGCCCGTGTACGAGTAGGTGACCGCGCCCGAGACGCCGGAGATGACCGTCGTGAACGTCGTCGTCCCGCCGGTGTAGATGGAGCTCGGCGAGTCCGTGAACGAGGTGATGCTCACCGGGGTCACGGTGAACGCCGCCGTGGCCGTGTTGTAGGCACCGGAGCTGTCGGTCCCCGTCAGCTTGACGGAGAAGGAGCCGGCGGCGGTGGGCGTGCAGGTCAGCGTCTTACCGGAGGGGGCGGCGCACCCCGCCGGGAGCCCCGACCAGGTCCACGTGACGGCGCCCGAGTTCCCCGCGTAGGTCGCGGCGAACGTCGCGGAGTTGCCGAGCGAGACCGTCGACGGCGTCTCGGTGAACGACGTGATCGTCATCCCCTTCGTCTGGAGGGCGATGGCGTTCTTCGTGACGTTTCCGCCCGCATCGGTGACGGTCACGATGACGGTGTAGTTGCTGGCGACCGTCGGGCTACAGGAGAGGGTCGAGGAGTTCGCACTGCTGCACCCGGCCGGGAGCCCGGAGTAGGAGTACGTGTACCCGATATTCGTCGAACCGCTCGTCCATTGCTGCCCGCCGGTGACCGAGGTGGAGATCGTGGTGCCGTTCCCGACGAACGCCGGGCTCGGTGTCGCCGTGAACGCCGAGATCGTGAGCGGCGTCCACAAGAGGGCGCTCTGGAGCTCCGAGTGCGGCGTGACGGCGGACGCCACGGCCCCCAGTGTCGGCTGGTAGGTGATGGCCATCCCCCCGATCGCAACGAACAGCGCGATCAGGGTCCAGAACTTCTTCGTTCGGCGATTCGGCGAACTCGCTCCACTCCCCCGGGAGGTGGACATGGCGCGCCCATCCAGGGTCCACGGTAAATACCTTTGCGAGGCGACAGGCGGTCCTCCCGACGGGCGACCGCACTTTTTGCCGTCGAGGGAGCGCGCCGCCCCCAGGATCGACGGCCGCAGGGCCGTACGGACGGGGCGGCATCGTTCGACCGGTCGGACAGGCCCCTCCGGTCGGCGGCCCCGGCGCAGCCGGGGTTAAGATAGTTCGAGCTTTTCCCCAGCGTCGGCGGAGCGTATTCCGACAGGAGTTTCATATCCCCGAAGCTTACGATATCGCCGAGAGGTCCGCTCGGCGATGAGACCCCGAACTCGAGGCCGGCCGGACCTCGGGAGGGGGCCGGTTTGGATCCTCGTGATCGCCACGCTCGCGCTGTCCTTGCCGATCGGTATGTCGTCCGTGCTCCGAGCGTCGACCCCGCTCCCACCCGCGGGTC
>JASHUV010000002.1 GCA_030039825.1 Thermoplasmata archaeon | reverse complement strand
CCGGAGCACGGCGGGAACGCGGACGCGCTGGGAGCGTCTCCTCACCGAGCCCGTGGACGCGCTGCGGGACCCGGCCCTCCCGCACCGGCCCCATGCCCGCTAGGACCCGCGGGGGGAGGGGGCGGTCGGCCTCCGCGAGCGTCCTCGCCTGGCTCCTCGAGGAGGAGGAGCCCGCGGTCCGCTACCTCGCGCTCCGGGACCTCGAGCGTCGACCGGCGCGCGATCCGGAGCTCCGGGCGGCGCACGCGGCGATCCCCACCCGGGGCTGGGCCGCGGACATCCTCGCCGCCCGGGCGGCCGACGGGACCTGGGCCGGCGGCCAGGACCTCTACCGGCCGAAGTACCTCGCGACGACCTGGCCGATGATCGTCCTCGCCGACCTCGGCCTCACCCGCGACCAGGCGGGGATCGAGCGCTCCTGCGAGCGGTGGATGCGGGCCTTCCCGCTCCGGGGCGGGGGCGTCGGAGGGAGCGCCACCGGCACCGGGCATCACTGCCTCGTGGGGAACATGGTCCGCGCCCTGTGCCAGTTCGGGTACGCCGACGACGCCCGGGTGCGGGCGAGCGTCGATTGGCTCGTGGCGACCGCCGATCCCAAGGGCGGATGGTCCTGCTTCGGCCACGGCCGGAACCTCGATTCGTGGGAGGGGCTCGGCGCCTTCGCGGCGTACCCCCGGCCGCTCTGGACCCCGGAGATGGCCACGGCCGTCGAGCGGGCCGCGGAGTTCTTCCTCGAGCGCGAGCTCCACCGGCAGGGCGCTCGCTACGCCCCGTGGTTCCGCTTCCACTACCCGGTCCACTACTACTACGACCTCCTCGTCGGCCTCGACCTCCTGACGTCGCTCGGGCACGCGGGCGACCCCCGGCTCGCGACGGCGCTCGAGCACCTCCGCCGGACCCGCGGCCCCGACGGGCGGTGGCGCCTCGGCCCGTGGCATCCGGACGTCGAGGGACCGATGGCCGAATGGTTCCGTCGGCATCCGAAGCGGGCCCCGACCCCGGTCGGGTGGGAGACGCCCGGGCGACCGAGCAAGATGGTCACCCTCCGAGCGCTCCGGGTCCTCGACCGGGTCGAGCGAGCCACGGCGGCGTGACCCGGCCCCCGGCGGATCGGGTGCGGGGAGAGGGATTTGAACCCACGAACTCCTGCGAGACCAGACCCTGAATCTGGCGCCTTTGGCCAAGCTTGGCAATCCCCGCGTCCGGGGAGCGGGTACCGGGCGCGAAATATGAACTCTCGCTGGGCCGCGCGGTCTAGGCGGCCACCGACGGTGTCGGGGCGCGGTCGCGGGCCCGCTCGCCCTCCAGGACATCGAGCGCCTCCCGGACCGTCGCGCCGTCGTGGACGACCGCTCGGAGCGCCTTGAGCATCGCGACCGGGTGGTCGGACTGCCAGATGTTCCGGCCCATGTCGACGCCCTTCGCCCCCTGGGCGACGGCGTCGTGCGCGAGCTCGAGGGCCGCCCGCTCGCTGTCGAGCTTGGGCCCGCCCGCGACGACGAGCGGGACCGGGCAACCCTCGACGACCTTGTCGAAGCCGTCGCAATAGTAGGTCTTGACGAGATGGGCCCCGATCTCCGCGGCGACCCGGCAGGCGAGGGCGAGGTAGCGCGCATCGCGCTTCTCGAGCTCCTTGCCGACGGCCGTGATCGCGACGACCGGCATCCCGGTCTCCTCCCCGGCCTCGACGAGCTGGGCGAGATTGACGAGCGACTCGTGCTCGTGCGGGGCGCCGACGAAGACGGAGAGGGCGACCCCGGCGACGTTCAGGCGGTGGGCCTCCCGGACGGTGGTCGTGAGGGCCTCGTGGGAGAGGTCCTCCTTCAGGACGGTGGCCCCGCCGGAGACCCGCAGGAGGATCGGCGTCGTGATCGTCGGGTCGACCGAGGTCCGCAGGACCCCCCGGGTGAGGGCGAGGACATCGGCGTGAGGGGCGAGGGGCGCGATCGTCGCCCGCACGTTCTCAAGCCGCCGGGTCGGGCCCATGAAGTAGCCGTGGTCGACGGCCAGCATGACCGTCCGCCCCGAGGCCGGCGGGAGCAGCCGGGCCATCCGATTGCGCATCCCCCAGTCCATCGGGCCGGGGAACCGGGGGGCGCCCTTAACCGTTCGCCGCCCGAGCCCCCGTCCCCCGGCGCGGGACCGGCACCCGGGCCTCGTCCTTCACGCGGTTCAGGATGAGCTGGGTGTTGGTGCGCTCGACGTGGGGGTCCTGGAGGACGTGCTTCACGAACCGGTCGAGGTCCCGGCGGTCCCGGAACCGGCCGAGGAGGAGCGCGTCGAACTCCCCCGTCACGTCGTAGATGGCGAACGCCCGAGGGTCCCGGGCGAGACGCTCCTCGACCTCGCGGAGGCGACCCTTGGAGATGCGGATCCCGAGCATCGCGAGAAGGTCGTAACCGAGCCGCTCGTCGTCGAGGAGCGGGACGTACCCCCGGATGGTCCCGTCCCGCTCCATGCGCTCCACGCGGCGGATGACGGTCGTGGGGGCGACGTCGAGCCGGTGGGCGATCGCCCGGTGGCTCCGTCGGGCGTCGACGTTGAGCTCCTCGAGGATGCCGCGGTCGAGGTCATCGAGACCGGTGGACGTACGTTTCATCGTTTATCCATGAACGGCCCATATATGATGAATTAGACCCATTCATCGGTTCGTTCGTTTTGAATGATGGCGGCAGGGTTGATGAGTTCGGGCCTCCTGACCTCGCCCGAGGGGCGGCGATGCCGGAGGGGAACGGGGGCGGGACGGCGGATCGGGGCGCGAAGGCCGAACTGGCGCTGCGGGCGATCAAGGACCAGCAGCTGCGCTGGGTCGAGCTGTTCTACACGGACCTCCTCGGCGGGTTCAACCACGTCCACATCCCCTCCTCGGCGCTCGACATGGACGGGTTCACGACCGGGCTCCCCAAGCTCGACGGCTCCTCGGTGAAGGGCTTCCGGGAGATCTTCGAGTCGGACATGATCCTCCGACCGGACCCCTCGACCTTCGGCATCATGCCCTGGTCGAGCGACCTCGGCGGGACGGCCCGCTTCATCTGCGACATCCGTCTCGGGGGCTCGAACGAGCCGTACGCCCACGACCCGCGCGGGATCGCCCACCGGACGGCCGCCGCGCTCGCCTCGGCCGGGTACGACCGGTCCTACTGGGGTCCGGAGGTCGAGTTCTTCATCTTCGACCAGGTCCGCCTGATGCCGACGGCCGATGCCGTCCGCGACGCCTGGGGCGGCGCGGGCTACGAGATCGTGAGCTCGGAGGCTCCCTGGAACACCCAGGACGGCCACGGGTCGATCCGGTTCAAGGAAGGGTACCATCGCGCCGGCCCGACCGACATCTTCGAGGGGATCCGCAGCGAGGTCTGCAACATCCTGACCGACTCCTTCCACATCCGGATGGACGCCCACCACCACGAGGTGGCGACCGCCGGGCAGGGCGAGATCAACATGCGCTTCGACGAGCTCATCCCGGCGGCCGACCACGTCCAGGACATCCGCTTCACGCTGAAGGCCGTCGCCCGCCGCCACGGGAAGATCGCCTCCCTGATGCCGAAACCGGTCTTCGGCGACAACGGGATCGGCCTCCACATGAACCAGTCGATCTGGTCGGGAGGGACGAACGCCTTCTTCGACGCCAACGACGCCTACGCCGAGGTCAGCCAGACCTGCCGGTACTACGTCGGCGGTCTCCTCGATCACGCCCGGGCCCTCTGCGCCATCACCAACCCGACGACGAACTCCTACCGCCGGCTCGTCCCGGGCTACGAGGCCCCGGTCTTCATCGCGTGGAGCCGGGCGAACCGCTCCGCGAACGTGCGGATCCCCTTCTACCTCAAGGGCCGCCCGGAGGCGAAGCGGATCGAGTACCGGACCCCCGACTCCGCCGCCAACATCTACCTCACCGAGGCGGCGCTCGCGCTCGCGGGCCTCGACGGGATCAAGCGGAAGATCGAGCCGCCCCCCCCCGTCGACGCGAACATCTACAAGCTCACCCCCGCGAAGCGCCGCGAGCTCGGCGTGCGCGAGCTCCCCGGCTCGCTCGGCGAGGCCCTCGAGTGCCTCGCCTCGGACTCCGGGTTCCTGAGCGCCGCGTTCGCCCCGTCGGTCCTCGAGGCGTACCGCGACCTGAAGCACGACGAGCAGCTCCAGCTCAACTTGCGGCCGCACCCCTGGGAGTTCTACCAGTACCTCGACGTCTAGGGTGAAGGGGCAACGGTTTCAACCTCCGGGGCGGCTATCGGCCGATGGCCGAGGCCCTCGCCGTCCCGGAGTTCCGCGTCTTCTCCCCCACGAAGCGCGTCGACGTCCTCGTCGCCGACTGGAAGGCCGAGCTCGCCGATCTCCCGGAGCTCTCCCGGGAGGAGGCCGAGCGCCGGCTCTACGGCCGCGCGGTCGAGGCGTACGCCGAGGGGGACTACGCGTTCGGCGCCTGGTGCTGGTTCGAGTGCGACCGTCTCACGAACGCCTTCGGGGGACGGGTCGCCGAGGTCACGCGCGTCCTCGGCGAGGGGCGGTACCTCGGCTTCTCCCACCGGCGGGCGATCGCGGACCGCGTCCCGATGGAACGGGTCTACCGTCCCCGCAAAGGCGACATGTCCACCCCGAGGCCGGAGGCCGTCGTCCTCCCGGCCTACCAGCTCCTGTGCGTCTACGCGCTCCGCGCGGAGAACGGCGAGGCCGCCTCGAGGGCCCAGCTCGGGATCGCCCTCACCGAGCTCGAGGAACGGCGACGCGCCGATCCGTACACCCGCCACTTCGAGACGTTCCGCCAACTCCTCGAACGGTCGAAGAGCGCCCGGCGTCCGGTGGCGGCCCCGCCGGCCGGCGCCCCGGAGGCGGCCGCGCCGCCCGCCGCGCCTCGACCCCGGCGGTCCGCCAAAGGACCAAAGTAGGCCGCGCCCTTCGCGCGACGATGGCCATCCCCCCGGGCGGAACGGCGCCGGCCCCGGGGGCGGCGAATCCCGCGTCCGACCCGCCGCCGTCGGTCCGTTCCCGTCGGGGGGTGATCGCCGTGGTCGTCGCGGGGCTCGCTCTCGCGTCGGCCGTCTCGGCGGCGTACGTGGTCGACGATCTCACCGCCTCACCGACGATGTCCGGACCCGACCACGGGCCGCTCACGTTCGCCGAGGCGCGCACGCTCTCGGACGGTGCGGCGGCGGCCCGGGAGGGCGGGAGCTGGTCGCTCCTGGCGGCGGAGGGGTACCTCTCGACGGCCCCGCTGACGGTACCGCTCGGCGAGCTCGAGAAGAACCTGACCGAGGTCCTCGGCGTCCTCAACTGCACCTTCACCCCGATCGACACGAACGCCACGCTCGGCCTGCCCGCCTTCACGGGCAACGCGAGCCTCGGCGTCGCTCCGGATTGGACGTTCGTGTACGGTGGCCCGGACGGTGCGATCCTCGCGATCTCGGTCCTGGACGGCACGGCGACCCCGATCGCGACCCTGGGCGGGGGGGACTGCTCCACCGTCACCCCCTTCGTGACCCCGGTGCCCGCCGAGGTCGCGGACTCCCCCGCCGTCGCCGCCGCAGCGGCCGCCGCCGGGGGGGCCGCCTTCCTCGCGGCGCACCCGGGGGCCGACGTCTCCTTCGGGCTGACGCCCGAGGTCCGCCTCGCGAGCTCCCTCCGGGGCGAGTGGAACGTCACCTACAGCGCCTGCTCCCCCCTCCGGCCGTCGGGCACCGCCGAGCCGGTCCTCACCGTGGCGCTGAACCGCACGGACGGCCATGTGCTCGCGACGACCACCGCCTCCGTGAACTGCTCGACCTCGATCCTGGACGCCCCGGACCTCGCGGCGGGGCTCGCCTCCCCGGCGAGCCCCCTGTCATCCCCCGCGAGCCCGTTCGTCGCCGCGCGCGGCGGCGGCTGACCCTCCCTCGGCCCGTGCCGGACCGCCCCCCGCTCCGCCCCCTGCCCCGCTACGTCCTCCGTTTCGGGTACGACGGGGCGCCGTTCGACGGTTGGGCGCGACAGCCCGGCCGCCGCACCGTCGAGGGGGAGATCCTCCGGGGCGTCGTGAGGCTCGGCATCGCCCCGACGGCCGCGTCGGCCCGGCTCGCCGTCTCGAGCCGGACCGATCGGGGGGTGAGCGCGCGCGGGAACACCCTCGCGCTCTCCTCGCGCCTGCCCCCGGCGGCGCTCCTGCGGGCGCTCAACGGGATCGCCCCGGAGATACGGTTCACCGCCCTCGCCCCCGTCCCAGAGAGCTACCGTCCGCGCGCGGCGTCGGACCGATGGTACCGCTACTGGGAGCGGGAGGCCCGGGAGGTTCCCCCGTCCTGGGAGGCCGCGGCCGAGCGCCTGGTCGGACCGGTCGACGCGCGGACGTTCGGCCGCGGCGTCGTGTCGGGGGCCCCCGTCCTCCGGGCGGTCGGCTCGATCCGGCCCCGGATCGACGGGGACTGGCTCGTCCTCGATGTTCGGGCGCGATCCTTCGTTTGGGGGATGGTGCGGAAGATCGTCGG
>JASHUV010000018.1 GCA_030039825.1 Thermoplasmata archaeon | reverse complement strand
CGTTCTCCTGCGAGAGCTGGCGGCGGTCGTCCGCCTCCTTCTCCCGCTCTCCGGCGCGCGACTCCCGGAGGGCGAGCTCCTGCGCCTGACGCTCGATCGCCTCCCGGGACGCGGCGACGGCCTCCTGTTCGCTCGTCAGGGAGGCACGGACGGCCTGGAGCTCCTTGCTGATCGCCTCGATCTTCGCCCGCTCGGCGGTGAGGGCGCCGGGCTCGCCGGCGGGCGCCGGGTCCGCGCCCCCTTCCGGGGCCGGTGGCGCGGCGCCGCCCGCGGCGGACGCCGGGAGGTTCGACTCCCGGGCCATCAGCTCGGAGGTCTTGCGCTCGATCTCCTCGCGCCGGGCGGCGAGGCGCTTGTCGAGCTCCTCGGACCGGGTCGCCCGCTGGTCGAGCTCCTTCGTCCGCTGTTGGACGGTCGCCTCGCGGGAGGTGAGCTCCCCCTCGCGACGGATCGTCTCCCGCTCGCGCTCCCCGAGCTTCGGCAGGCGCGCCTCGAGGTCCTTCTCGCGCAGGCCGATCGCCGTCGCCTGGTCCTCGAGCGAGCGCGCCCGGGCGTTCGTCTCGGCGAGCTTGACCGCGAGCTCCCGCTGGAGCCGGGTCAGGGTGTTCGCCCGCGTCTGGGCCTCGGTCTCGAGCGCCGTGGCATGGGTGCGCGCCTCCTCGATCCCCTCGAGCTTGCGCTGGGTGGCGATCTCCTCGTTCTCCACATCGGCCTCGCGGCCGATGAGGCTCGCCTCCCGGTAGCGGAGGGACTCCTCCCGTTCCCGGAGCTCGTGGGCGACCTGGGCGAGCCGGTCCTGGCCGCTCAGGAGGACCGCCCGCTCGTGGGCCCGGGTCCCGGACGCCACGAGGTGGAGGAGGGATCCCGCCATCTGGACGAGCCCCCCGCCGGCGGCGAGGGTGAGGGCGACCACGAACTGCTCGGTGGTGGGCTTGATCCCGGGGACGAAGACGACGAGCGCGAGGAGGGTCGGGATGATCGACGCGCCGATCGTCGCCGCCTTGTTCTGCGTCCACTCCGACCAGGTGAGGGCGAGACCGACGAGGGGGAGGGTGACGCCGAGGAAGGCGAGGGGATAGAACGCCGGCCAGATCCCCCAGTGGGCGGTCGGACCGACCCCGAAGATCGTGCCGAGCCCGAGGACCGTGAGCGCCGCGTTGAACACGACGGCCCCGACCGTGACGGAGAAGTGAGGCTCCCAGGGCCAGATCTGGTACTCCTCCCACTTCGAGCGGAGCGCGAAGAGGCTCAGGTACAGTCCGCTCCCGAGGACGAAGAGGAGAACGTAGAGCGACGCGAGACCGTGCAGGGGCTTCGACCCGTAGGAGGGGGGGACGAGCAGGACGAGGAGGGCGGCGAGGAGAAGGGCGGCGAAGACGACGACCGAGGCGTAGTGGGCCTCCCGCCCGATCTTGAGCTGGAGGAGCGCGTCCTCCTTGGCGCGCTGGACGTCCGACGGCCTTAGCGAGGACGTCAGCGGGGTGGGCGTCTTCGCCGCGGCAGCGGCCGCGCCCGACGGCTTGGCGGCCGCGGGCGATTTCGGTGGCGGCACCGGGCCCCTCACCCGATTGACGGGGGCGCCCGTTACTTAACCGTGCGCTTTCGTGAGGTGACGGCGCGCGGCGAGCAGCAGGGCGGCCGCGGCCGACCTTCGGTCCGGGGAGCGCCCGAGCCCCTCCTCGAGCTCCACGAGGCGGGCGAACGCCTTCGGGTCCGCCGCGACGCGGGCCACCCGCTCCGGATCCCACCCGAGGGCCGGGGCCACCGCGAGCGCCTCCTGGACCTCGAACCCCCCGCGATCGAGCGCGCGCGCGAGCTCCTCCTCCCGGAGGCGGCGGAAGGTCGATCCTTCGGGGCGGTCGGGGGCGATGGGTTCGAAGCCCTCCCGGGCGACCCGGGGCGTCAGGGCGCCCGGTGGGGCCCGCAGGAGGCGGCCGACGGCCCCGGGCGGGAGGCGGGCGAGGTAGCGCGAGCGCTCGCCACCCGCGGCGACGACCTCGAGCAGGACCGTGCCGCCCGGGGCGACGAGCTCGAGCCCCCGGTCGAGGAGCCCGCCGGCCCCCTCCCCGGCGAAGCCGAGGATGTTCCCGAGCAGGACGACGAGCTCGAACCCCCCCGGGGGGAACGGCGGGCGGGCCGCGTCCCCGACGACGAGGTTCGGGACGGGCTCCTCGGAGCGCCGGGACCAGCGCTCGGGGATCGCGGCGAGGGCCCGCGGGGAGAGATCGAGGAGGACCCGGCGGGTGGCCGACGTCCCGATCCGGGGCGTGAAGCGTCCGGGCCCCGGACCGACCTCGAGGACCCAGCCGCCCCGGCGGGCGTGCCGGTCGAGGAAGCGCTCGCGCAGGATCCGGAAGAGGTCCCTCTGCGGGGTCCCCTCGTACCGCTTCCACTCCCGGTCGACCCGGTAGGGATCGAGCTCCCGGAAGCGGTCGTAGGGGCGGGGAGCCTCGGGGTCGGACGGCGGCCGAGGAGCGGTCCGGGGGTGGGGGGAACGCCGCCTCGGCACCCTCAGGGCGACGGCGGTCGGGCCTTCAGCTCATCGCCCGCCGGTGGGCCCGTCCGGCGCGGGTCGCTCGGGGCCCGGGGTCTCGTGCGCCGGGCGAGGAAGAAGGAGAGGGCCGCTGCGCCCGCGATGGCGAGAGACTCGAGGGCCGCGATCTCGATCGCACCGGCCGAGACCCGCAGCCCCCCTCCCCCGGTGGTCGCCCCGCTCGGGGCGACCGGAAGGGCCAGGACCCAGAGGCTCGCGCCCGCCCCGGGGGCGCCCCCGACGGGCTCGTCGAAGGAGGCGTTCTCGACCTCGTAACCGGGCGCGGAGGCCGTCACCTCGTACGCGCCGGCCGCGACGCGGAGGGCGACGCCCCCCGTCGCGTTCGTCGAGACGGTCCGGGAGACCCGGACGCCGAGCTCGGTCGTGCCGGTGAGGATCGCGCGGGACGACCCGATCCCCTGCCCGGTCCCCCGGTCGTCGACGAGCAGCACGACGCCATAGGCGAGCTCCGGGAGCTCGAGGTTGACCGCGGCGCCCGCGCCGTTCACCTCGACCCCGCTCGCCTCGGCCTCGACCTCCCCGACGAGCGGCCCCTCCGGGGTCGCCCGGATCTCGTAGGTGCCGTTCGTGAGATTGAGCTCGTAGCCGCCGGACGGTCCCGTGAGGACCGAGGCGGTGGGGCCCGTCGGACCGCTCCCGGCCGCCCCGGTTCCGACCTCGATCCCGGCGAGACCTTCCCCCCCGGCCACGGAGACGTTCCCGTCCACGGCGTAGGTGGTCGCGTTCAGCGCGAAGTCGACGCCGTCCACGGCCGCGTTCCCGACCGCGAGGGCCACGGCCTGCGGTCCGGCCCCCGGCGCGCTCGCGCGGATCTCGTAACGTCCGGGCACGAGGGACAGGGCGAAGCTGCCGTTCCCGCTCGTGACGGTCCCGGCCACGTAGGCCCCCGACGGGAGCGCCTCGGCGGTCAAGGTCGCGCCGGAGATGCCGGACCCGGATCCGTTGGCGGTGGGCGCCGACGCGCCCCATCTCACCCGGCCCGTCACGGGATAGGCGACGACCGTCCCGACCTTCACGAGCGGGACGATCCCGCCCCACGCCACCTCCCCCGACGTCACCGAGACCGGGGCGAACCCGGCCTGGTAGCCGGCCGCCGTCACCTCGATCTCGGCCGCGCCGGGGACGACCTCCGTGACGTCGTAGGCGCCCGACGCTCCCGTGAGCGAGGTCGTCCCGCAGCCGGCTCCGGTCGACGCCCCGACCGGGCAGACCGTCACGACGGCGTCGTCGATCGGCTGGCCGGACGCGGCGTCCTCGACGAGCCCGACGACCGATCCGTCCGGGGGGAGGAGGATCGCCCCGACCTCGAACGTCTCGCCGGGGGCCAGCTCGACCTCGAGCGTCGACGGGCCGAATCCCGGGGCGCTCACGTTGAGCTCGTAAAGGCCCGCGGGGGAAGGGACGGTGAACCCGCCGCCGCCGTCCGTGGGGGTGGGAAGCGCGCAGTAGTAGGAGTAGCTCCCGTTCAGGGGACAGAGGGTGACGTTCGCCCCGGCGACACCGATCGCCCCGGCGGGCCCCGCGAGGACCCGTCCGATGACCTCGGCATCCGGAAGGATCGTCAGGTTCCCGACCCACGTCCAGTTGTCGGAGGAGGCCGTCCCGCCGAAGGTCCCGCTCTCCACGAAGCCGTCGAGCGTGAGGTTGAACGCGTACTCGCCGGCCGGCACCTCCATCCAGAAGAGGCCCGCCCCGTTCGTCGAGACGGTGTCGCACCCGCCGTTCGGATAGACCTCGCAGCCGGTGACGTTGACGAGGGCGTCCGGCGTCGTGTTCTCGCCGAGGAGGGTATCGACCTCGCCGGCCATCACTCCGTCGCCCGTGAGGTTCGCCTCCTCGATCGTGACGACGTTCCCGTCCGGCCGCGGTACCACGAAGGACGAGGTCGAGTAGCCGGTCCGGACGAACGACACGCTGCCGCCCGCGGAAACGTTCCGGGCCGCCATGAACTCGCCGTAGCCGTTCGAGTTCGTGGCGGCGACGAGGACGCCGGTGGAGTTCGTGACCTCGATGGACGCCCCGGCGACGGGAAGGCCGCTGAGGGGGTCGCGCACCGTGGGCGCCGGTCGTCCGGCGAGCCCGTTCACGCTCGGGCTGCGGATGTACTCCGACGTGATCGTCGGCGGCAGGCCCGGGAAGGTGATCCCTCGCGTCTGGCTCGGATACGCCGAGGTCGTCGTGTTCTCCGTCCCGTAGCCCGGGGCCGAGACGCTCGCGTTCGACCCGATCCCGGCCGGGATCGAGAGGTTGAGGTAACCGGCCCCGTTCGCGCTCCCGTCGGTCGCGAGCTGGGTCGCGTTCCTCGCGTCCGGCGTGACGACGACCACGGCCGCGAACGGTACGGGGCGGCCGGAGGAGGTGCGCACGGTCGTCACGATCCAACCGTAGTGCGGCAGGTCGAAGGACGGGGCGGAGACGGTCACGGCCGAGGCCGGGAGGACGACCGATTCGCTCCCCGCCCAGAACGCGCCGCCCGCGGCGCGGAGGCGGACCGTTTCGTTCGGGGGAAGGAGGACCGTGAAATTGCCGCCCCCGCCGACGTACTCGCTGGTCGACGCCCCGGAGAGCGGCCCCTTCGAGCTCAGCTCCCCCCAGGCGACCGCCGACGTGGGGGCGCCGCCGGCGCCCGCCCGGTCGCTGCCGTCCCAGATCGTCCCGGAGAGCGAGGCGAAGATCCGCAACGCGCTCGCGTACCCGCTCGCCGAGCCGAGCTCCTCCGGGGCGTCCCCGATCGTGAACGCCGTGGCGTTCCCGACGAATCCGCCGGGACCCGCCCCTTGGGAGGCCTGGTCGGTGAGGTCGCTCGTGTCGCCCCCGGTCCCGTTGACGAACAGGGTGTCCGCTCCCGGCGGGGCCGGGACCTCGAAGGCGCCGGAGGTGCTGAGCGTCCCCGACGGTCCGCAGCTGACCGTGTCGTCCTCGCACGCCACGACGCTCGCCTCACCGGGGCCGAACCCGGACCCCAGCGAGTAGCCCTCGTACGGCGCGATGACGACCCGCCCCGAGACCAACGGGTACGGCGCGAGCGTGATCGTGCCGAGGTGCAGAGTGCTCGTGCTCGTCGCGTTCAGGAAGATCGACGTCGTCTGGTAGCCGGGCTCGGTGATGGTGAGGTAGTAGGTGCCGAGCGGGACCGAGTCGTTGAACTCCCCACCGGTCGAACTGCCGTCCAGGAACGGGACGCAGGGGTAACCGGACAGACCGCAGGCCGTGAGCCCCGCCCCGGAGAGGCCGGTCCCCGTCGTCGCGTCGACGAGCCGGCCGTCGATCCACGCGCCCGGCGTTCCGGAGGCCGCCGTGGCGGCGAGGGGGACCGGCGACGGAGGCGAACTCCCCACGGGGGTCAGCACGATCGCCGGGAGGTCCGTCAGCTGACCCGGTGTCGCGTTGAACCAGGTGAAGTTCGAGAAGAAGCCGCTCGCCGTCACGACGAGCTCGTAGGTGCTCCCCGGGAACGGACCGGCGGGAACCGGACCGTCGAAGTAGCCGCCGGACCCGGGGTCCGTGTTCTCGATCGTCTCGCACCCGGACGCGGGGGGCACGACCGCCGCGAGCGGGCAGTAGCTCACCGCGGCCCCGAGGACGCCGAACCCTCCCCGCTCGATCACCCGCCCGGCGACCGTTCCCTCGGGCGTCACGACGATCGTCCCGGTCGTGTTCGTGCCGGTCACGTCGATCCAGGTCTCGTTCGCCTCGAAATACGGCGGGGGGAAGACCTCGACCTCGTCCCACCCGAGCGGCACCGACTCGGTGAAGTTCCCCTGCGGATCGGCGAGGGCGCTCACGCAGCCCGGCGCGGCGCCCGTGAGCGAGCAGACCTGGACGGTCGTCCCTCCCTCGAGCGGGGGGGCGAGATAGCCCGGACCCGCGACGACCCGGCCGGACAGCGTGCCGAGGGCGAGGGTGAGATTGATCGACCGGATGTGGTTCGAGGTCGAGCCCGCGAGCGTCAGGGCGTGCGGGGAGAGCGTGCAGCAGCGGTCCGGCACGTTCGCCCAGGTCGAATTGAACGAACTGTCGGCGCCGTGCACGGTGATCTCATCGGGCCCGGGCGGGGCGGCGATGCAGAAGTACGACGCGGAGGTCGAACAGCCGACGAGGCTCATGTTCGCCCGGTCGAGGTCCCAGGTGCTGTTCCCGGCCCCGGTGTACGGGAAGGTCGCGTCCGGGCCGCAGATGCTCGGCTCGTCCGTCGAGCAGGCCTGGACCTCGAACTCCGTTCCCGCCGGGACCCCGGGCGGGTAGAACACCTGGCCCGAGATGTACGCCCCCGGCGTGAAGTTGAGCGCGATCGACGTCACGCGGTCCGGAGTGAGATTGACCCAGGTCTCGTTCGAGAAGGCGGGCGCGGCCCCGAGGAAGGCGCCGAGCTCGACCCAATCCCGCAGCGGCGGTCCCAGGAAGTACTGGGTCACGCCGAATCGGAGCAGGACGCCGGGGAAGCACGGCTGGGGCGTGATGGCGTTCAGGTACGGCACGCCGACCTCCACGCCGTCCAGGCTGCAGACGTCGAACCCGGAAATGTTCGACGTCGGGCTGACCGCGACCCACCATTGCGGGCCGGGAGGGGTGTTGACGGTGTGAGGCGTCACGGTCGTCCCCCCCGCGGAAGGATCCCCGCCCGTGAACGCCGGGTCGACCTCGACGATCCCGAGCGGCGTGACGTTCACGAGGAGGGAGATCGCGACCCCGACCGGCTCGACCGGGACGGTAGGGATCGGC
>JASHUV010000213.1 GCA_030039825.1 Thermoplasmata archaeon | reverse complement strand
ACCCGACGAGGTCGGACGGGGGGAGGACGACGGGCACGCCCTCCAGCCGTTCGAGGGTGAAGTACGGGGAGAACGCGCGATCGACGTCGGCGACGGAGTAGGCGTAGATGTCGACGCAGAATCGGGAGGCGCCGACCGGGACCGGATTGAGGCGCCGCCCCATCGCCCGCGACGGCTTGAGGGTCATCGCGTACCCGGCGAGCTCGAAGAGGCACCAGCGGTTGTAGATGCCGAGCACGAGGGGAGCGCCCGGCGCGAGGAGGTCGTGGAGGTGGGAGGCGATCGTCGCGAGGTCCGGTTCGCAGTTGAGCGCCCCGTAGGTCGAGTACGCCCCGGCGAACGCCCCGACCCCGAACTCCTCCGTCAGCCGCGCGAGCCCCGACGCCCGGAGGTGGCGCGTCGCGAGCCGGTTGGTCAGCCGCCGGGCCGACGCCTTCGCCGCCACGGTGGCGAGCATCCGTTCGGAGATGTCCACCGCGAGGATCGGGTGGCCGGCCTCGAGGAGCGGCACGGTCTCCGTGCCCGAGCCGCACCCGATCTCGAGGAGGCGCCCGAGACCCTCGAACCGGGACGTGAGGACGGCGAGCGAGCGTTCCCGAAGGAGCCGGTTCATCCGGTTGCCGAAGATGTGCCGGTCGTAGTCGTCGGCGACGTTGTCGAACTCCGACTCGAGCCACCCGTAGTAGCGGTCCGGCCGGTCGGACGCCGGACCGGCCCCGACCGACAGATCGACCTTGAGCACGCGGGCCGGGTGGTCGTACCACCGAGCGAACCCGGCGTCGCCGTACTTCGCGCGGAACCGCTCGAGGACGCGCTCCCGCTCGGCGGGGTCGGTCACGAGGGCGGGGACGCCCTCGAGCCGCTCGGCGCCGACGAGGAGCTCCGCGCGCCCGCTCCGCAAAAGGTCGACCGGCCAGCGCGCGGCGCGCTCCCGCGCGACCAGGAAGATCGTGCCGTCCTGACGCTCGAACCCGAGCGGCACCCGGCCGCCCGGCGTGACGAGCTCGAGATGATGCTCCGCGTCGGGTCTCACCGGGCGCCCCGGGGGGACCTCAGCCGGATGCCGGTTCTAATAGTGTCCCTCGCGGCCCCCCCGCGCCCCGGATAGGGACGGGCCCCGCCGCCGTGTCCGACGTTCTAGCGCCCGAGCGCCGCGGGGAGGAAGTCCCCCTCCGGGGAGATGTAGAGGTGGGGGTCGGCCCCGGCCGTGACCGCCTGCTCCACCACCCCGAGCGGCGCGTAGCTCGGATACACCTGGGTCGACCGGAACCGGCGGGAGCGGGTCGCGCCGAGGAGGGCGGCCCCAAGGCCGATCATGGCCCCGCTGCCGACGACGCCGAGCGGGGAGGACAGGGCGAGGGAGCTCACGAGGAAGATGACGCCGAACATCCCCAGGAGGGCCGTTCCCGCCCAGAGCCACATCCGTCCCTGACGGAAGCCCTGCCAGGCGATGTCCGCCTTCGCCGGCAGCCTCGCGAACGGCGAGCCGCTCGGGGTGGAGGATCGCTCGCCCAAGCCGACGAGACCCCGCTCCCGCAGAAGGATGAGGCCCGCCCTCAGATCGAGCTCCCACGCGAGGGCGCGACCGGCCCGGTCCCGCCGCAACGCCATCGTCCAGACCTCCCCGCCGTGCCGATCGCGCCACCCGGTCGGCGAGCCCTCCACGATCTCCACGAGGCGGTCCACCTGCTCGTCGTTGATCTCGCATCGGGCCGCCGTCTCGAAGTACGGTAGGTCCTCGGCCGCGAAGGACCCGGAGAACTCCCGGCAGAGCGTGCGCGCGATCTCCCGCCGGATCGCGTCGCGCTCCCTCCGACGGCCGTCGGGGTCCGCTCCATCGGCCGCCTCCGCCGCGCGGGCCATGCGGGCGGGACGACGTCCGGAGCCTGTTACGCTTGCCCCGCCCGCCGACCGGACCCCCGACGCCACTGGACCCGAGGATTTTTGAAGGACGGGCGCGCGACCCCTCGCCGCGACCATGACCGAGCAGAACGAGCCACCGAAGTTCCGCGAGCACCTGCACGAGATCCGCAAGGCCTTGGGCGGCCTGGGCCGGGACGTCGAGCTCGACGTCGCCGACGCCCCCCACCTCGCCAAGGAAGGCACGAAGAACGCCCTGGCCCGAGCGGCCGGCGTCCGGCGAGGCGCCATGACGACCTGGGACGAGCCGGCCGGCCGTTCGAAGACGGAGTAGGCCCCGTTCCGGGCGCGCCCTCGCGCCTCCGACGGGGTCGGCTCCGGCCCGGAGGCGATCGGTCCCGCGCTCGCCCCTTCGGCCCGTCCGGAGGAACTATAGGCCCGGCCGCGTAGCGGGCGCCGACCTCCCATGGCGATGGCACCCCCGACCGGCGCGGATCGGCTCGAGACGTTGAAGATCGAGGCGTCGTCTCCGGACCCCCAGGTCCGGGCCCAGGTCATCGCCCAGGTGCGCACCCTCCTCCAGGAGGACTTCGATGTCACCTTCGACGCGACCCAGAACTGGGTCCTCGATCGGGACGAGCTCCGGCGCGAGGTCGCGCTCCGCGCGCTGACGGTCCGAGGCGAGGACGTTGACGACGTCCGGACCCGCCGCCTGATCGGTCGCGCCGAGCTGTTCATCGGGGGATCGAGTCGCCCCCTCGCCCGGCTCGCCTGCCGCGAGATCATCCCCTACCTCCTCGGCCTCCACCCCCGGCTCGTCGCCGAGTGGGTCCGGGACTGGCTCTCGAACTCCGACGAGCAGGTCCGCTGCGACGTCGCGCTCGTCCTCGCCGCCCTCGCCGGACGGTTCCCGACCGAGGCCGTCGACTCGCTGGCGTCGATCGCCGTCGATCCGCGCCCGAACGTCCGCGCCGGTTTCACGACGGCGCTCCGCGACCTCATCGCCCGACATCCCGCGATGGCGGAGTACGTCCGCGCCCGCTTCCCCGGACGGACGTGACCGGGCCTCCCCCGGCGGCGAGGCGCCGCGTCGGGCGTCGCCCTCGGACCCCCCCTACCGCCGGGGTGGTCCGGTCCTCCTCGCGCCCGCCTCCCCCCGGCGCGCTTGAGTTACAGTTATAGCTGGCCATCGTGCGCAACCGTAACATAGCCGTAACGGCCAAGCGGGCGCACGCCGAGCGCGGGAGGCCCCTGCCAGAAAGTTATTAGTGCGTAAGGCTGTAACTGTTGGGATGCCCGCCCGCAAGAAGAGCCGCAAGTTAGAGCGCCACGACACCCGAAAGTGGGTCTTGAACGCCGTCGAGTCCTCCGGGGCCGGTGCGGCCCTGCCGACGTCGGAGATCGCCGCCAAGGCCACCGCGTTGAGCGGGACGAAGCTCCCGTTCTACTCGATCTACCAGGCCCTGCGGACCTTGGTCCGCCAGAAGGCCCTCTCGGTTCGCCGACAGGGACGGGAACGCATCTATCGGCTCTCCGGCAGCGCCCCGGCGGCCTCGGAGCCGGCGGCCCCGCGCGCCGGGAGGCCCCGGGCCGCGCGGACGTCCGCCGCGCCCGCCCCGAAGGCGGCGCCCGGACCCTCGCTCAGCCCGAACGTCCTTCACACGATCGCGCCCGGCGAGATCGCGCTCCTCCACGTGAGCGAGACCCACGTCGAGACGGCCGCGAACGTCGAGGGGAAGCTCGTCCTGAAGCGACACCCCCGACCCGAGTAGGCCCTCCGCCGAACGGGGCGGGGCCGCCCGGTCCCGCCCCTCCCCGAGCCGCCTCGAACTCCTCGCGTCGTTCCGGACCGGGCGAACAGCGTCCGGCCGCGGCCCCGATCGGGGCCCGGGGCGGAACGGTAATGATGCCGGTCCGTGAGAGGTCGGGCGTCGGAGATGGACGCGCGTCAGCTTCGCCGGCTCTCGACCCTCACGGCCGGGGCGGCCGCCGTCGTCGCCCTCTCCTTCGGCACCCTCGTCCTCGCGGTGACGGGTTCGGACATCATCGTCCACGAGACCGCGGGACTCCTCCTCCTGCTCTTGGTCCCGACGTCGCTCCTCGCCGCCTCACGGTCCCGGCCCGCGTCGCGCGGTCCGGTGCGATGGCGTCTCCTGGCGCTCATCGACCTCCTCGTCCTGCTCGCGTTCGGAGGGCTGCTCGCCGCGGGCCTCCTCCCGATGGACCTCTCCGTCCTGCCGCTCCTCGCGCTCGGCGTCCTCGTCGTTCTCCTCGGTGCCGCGCTCTATAGCGACCGCACGTCCGCCGGCCGGCCCGACCGCTCCGCCCCCGCCCGGGCGGAATGAATCAAGGAAAGGGTCAAGGACCGTGACGCCTCGGGAGACCGAGGACACCTCCGATGACGGCGTCGCGAACCGTGGCCGACGGGCCTTCCCCCGGCGGGGGTCCGGCGGCCGGGCTCCGCGTGCCACGCTTCTCGCTCGACCACATGGATCGGGCGATCGACCCGTCGGTCGACTTCTATCGGTACGCCGCCGGACGGTGGCTCGATCAGAACCCCGTCCCGTCCGACAAGTGGCGCTGGGCGGGGTTCGACGAGCTCACCGAGCGTAACCATCGGCTGATCAAGGGCCTCCTGGACGAATGCCGGGCCGACGCCGCCGCGGCCCCGGGCTCGGTCCGTCGGCTGGTCGGGGACCTCTACGGATCGGCGATGGACACCGCGCGGCTCGAGGAGCTTCGTCTCCTCCCCCTCCGGGAGGAGCTCGAGGGACTCTCCGCCATCACGTCCCTCGGCGATCTCGTGGCCGCCCTCGCGCGACTGCACACGAACGGCCTCCGGGCGCTGTTCGACGTCGATGTGCAACCGGACGACCGCGACAGTTCGGTCTATGCGGTCTACCTGACCCAGGGCGGCCTGTCCCTTCCGGACCGGGACTACTACCTCAAGGAGGAGTTCGCCCCGAAGGTCGCGGCGTTCGAGGACCATCTCGTCGCGTCCTTCGGTCTTCTCGGTCAGGACCCCGAGCGTGCGCGGGCCCTCGCCCTCAGCACCCTCGACCTCGAGCGGGAGCTCGCCAAGATCAGTCGGACCCGGACCGAGCTCCGCGAGGTCGAGAAGAACTACCACAAGGTCGAATGGGCCGACCTCCCCCGGACGGCGCCCGAGGTCCCCTGGGACCGCTACTTCGACGCGGCGGGCTACCCCACGATCCGTTACGTCGTCGTCGGCCAGCCGGAGTTCTTCGAGGGCCTCGCCCGCCTCCTCGCGGAGCGGCCGCTCCCCGTGTGGGTCGAATACCTCCGTTGGCACCTCTTGCGCGGGAGCGCTCCGTTCCTCCACGACGCCGTCGAGAGCGCGGACTTCGAATTCTTCCACAAGGTCCTCCTGGGACAGGCGACGCCGGAGCCCCGGTGGTTGCGGGCCGCCCACGTCCAAGAACGGCTCATGGGCGAGGCGATCGGGTCCCTCTACGTCGAGCGCTTCTTCCCTCCCGAGGCCCGGGCCCGCATGCGGGCGCTCGTCGACGACCTCTGCGCGGTCTTCCGGGACCGGTTGTCGGGGCTCGACTGGATGACCGCGGCGACCCGCGACCGCGCGCTCGCGAAGTTCGCCCGCTTCAGTGCGAAGATCGGGCACCCGGACACCTACCGGGACTACCGGAGCATCGTGATCGACCCGAAGGAGTACCTCGCGAACGTCCGCCGGGCCGAAGCGTTCGAGCACCGCCGGCAGGCCGTGCGCGTCGGCGGCCCCGTCGACCGGACGGAGTGGCTGATGTACCCCTCGCAGGTCAACGCCTACTTCGACCGCTTCAAGAACGAGATCGTCTTCCCGGCGGGCATCCTCCAGCCGCCGTTCTTCGACCTCTCGATGGACGACGCCGTCAACTTCGGCGCGATCGGGACCGTGATCGCCCACGAGATCACGCACGGCTTCGACGACCAGGGCCGCAAGTACGACGCCGACGGGAACCTCTCCGAATGGTGGACCGAGGCCGACGCGAAGGCGTTCGAGGCCCGCGCCGACAGGGTCGTCGCGCAGTACGACCGCTACGAGGTCCTCCCGGGCTTCCGGGTGAACGGACGCCTCACGCTGGGTGAGAACATCGCCGACTTCGGCGGGGTCAGCCTCGCCTTCGAGGCCCTCGAGCGCCGGCTCGCGGCGGACCCCTCGAAGCGGGCGTCGGTCGACGGGTTCACCCCGGAGCAGCGCTTCTTCCTGTCCTGGGCCCAGATCTGGCGCGAGAACGTCCGCGACGACGCGCGCAAGCTCCGGCTGACCGTCGACCCCCACTCCCCGGGCCGTGAGCGGGCGATCGGACCCGCGACGAACCATCCCGGGTTCGCGTCGGCGTTCTCCATCCCGCCCGAGGCCCCGATGGGCCGGCCGGCGAGCGAGCGAACCCAGATCTGGTGAGGAGGCGAGGACCGTGGAGCCGACACCGGGGGCCCGGCGCGCCGGGGGCCCGGGGAGCGGGTCCGGCGTTCCCCGGAGCGCGGCGGTCACCGTCGTCGTGATGCTGGTCGTCGGCGGGCTCTTCGTCGGAGCCGCGACCGGGCGATCCACCGCCTCCGCCCCCACCTTGGCCCGTTCCGCCGCCGGTCCCGCCCCCGTCCCGATCGCGCCGACCTCCTACGCCTCCGGCCTCTACGCCCACCGGTTCTGGGATGTCCGCCTGCCCGCGGCGACCTCGGAGGGGCCCCGGGCGTCGGACTCCTACGTCAGCGGGGCGGCGTGGCTCGCCTACGCTCCCTGGGACGAGTCGCTCTTCGTCGCGGCGGACCCCGCCACGGTCGATGTGGTCACGCCGAATTCGACCTATTCGTTCGACTACACGGTCCAGGCCACGATCGGCGTCGGCAGTTCGCCCTTCGGCGTCGCGGTCGATCCGACGACGAAACAGGTCTTCGTCACGAACTCGGGGTCCGACAACGTCACGATCATCTCGGGGACCTCGCTCACGACCACCGGCTCGCTGACGGTCCAAGGCACGCCCCAAGGCATCGCCTTCGACACCACGGACGCGACCCTGTTCGTGGCCAACAACGCCTCCGGGACGGTCAGCGTGTTCCACCTGAACGCGACGCCCTACAAGGAAGTGAACCTCACTGTGGGGCGTAACCCCGTCGGGGTCGCCTGGGATGCCCGATCGGACCTCGTCTTTGTCGCGGACTCGGGGTCCGACGCCGTCAGCGTCCTCGACGGCGACAACGGGACGCTCGTCGCGACGGTCGGCGTCGGCGGCCACCCCGACGGGATCGCGGTCGACAACACGACGCGGCGCGTCTACGTGACGAATCGCGCCACGAGCAACGTGAGCGTGCTGACGGACGGTTCGACCGGAGGCATCGCGCTCAACGCGACGATCCCGGTCGTGGGCACGGTGGGACTGCAGGGTGTCGCGTACGACCCGGAGGACCGGACGATCTGGGTCGCCGCCGGCTACGACGATACGGTCATGATCAACGGGACGACCCAGACGGTCGCCGGTTATCTCTGGGTCGATCCGGAGGGAGCCGCGTACGACCCCGCGAACGGCGATGTGTGCCTGACGAACTCCGTCAACAGCACGTTCACCTGCACCGCCTTCCTCTCGCAGGCCTCGATCGCGCCGCTCACCTTTGCCGAGACCGGACTTCCCGCCGGCCCCATCGGATGGTCGGTGACGCTCCTAAGCACCTCGGAATACATCGAGAACGTCACGCAGGCCGCCACCTCCGCGTCGATCACCTTCGAGCTCGAATGCATCTACGGTTGCGGGGGCACCTACGCGTTCGTGGTGGTCGGTAGCGACGGTTACGTGCCGAGCCTTCCCGAGGGGAATGTGTCGATCGGGGAGCAGGGGGTCACGGTGAACATCAGCTTCGCCCCGCCCGGCCCCTCCTACCCGGTCCGGTTCGCCGCGACGGGGTTACCTGACGGGACCTCGTGGTCGATCGACCTCGGGGGATCGACCGCCGGTTCGACGGCCGGCTCCCTCGAGTTCGAGGAGCCGAACGGGACCTACGCGTTCCTCGTACTCCCCGTCCCGGGAGAACGGGCCGATCCCTCCTCCGGCGACCTGACGGTCGCCGGCGCGGCGGTGACGGTCGACATCGTCTTCGCCCCGGCGCCGTCCTACACCGTGACGTTCGTCGCCTCGGGGCTGCCGAACGGAACGCTCTGGAACGTCTCGTTCAACGGTTCCTCGCACGCCTCGGACGGTCGTTCGATCGATTTCGCGTCGACGAGCGGGACGTTCCCCTACGTCGTGGGGCCGGTCGACGGGTACTCGAGCACCCCCTCCCGGGGGACGCTCACGGTCACCGGCAACCTCACGATCGGAATCGACTTCCGGTCGCGCGGGCCCGAGCTCTTCAACGTCACGTTCACCGAGGGCGACCTCGCCGACGGCACCAACTGGACCGTGGACGTCGGCGTCGAGGTCGCCTGGACGACCGGGGACGTCATCGGCTTCGAGCTCCCGAACGGCAGCTACGCCTACCGGGTCTCGACCTCCGGCGAGGCGACGCCCCGCCCCGCCGACGGGAACCTGACGGTGGCGGGCGAGGACGTGGCGCTCGTCATCGACTTCACGGCCGTCGGCGTCGCCGGCCCCCTCACCCTCACCTCCTTCCAGGCGATCCCGTTCGAGATCGGGCTCGGGGCCACCTCGACCCTCGTCGCCCAGACGAGCGGCGGGGTCGCGCCGCTCGCCTACAGCTACTCGGGCGTACCGCTCGGATGCGGGTTCCCGGACGCGCCGATCTGGAACTGCACGCCGGCCGAACCGGGCACCTACGGCATCGGGGTCGAGGTGACCGACGCCGCCGGCACGACGGTCAACGGGACGGCGACCTTGATCGTCGTCGAGAGCTCCCCGGTGACCGCCTTCGACTCGACCTCGGTGCCCCTCCTTCTGGCCGGGGGCCTCCTGCTCGTCGGCGCGATGCTCGCGTTCCTCGCGGCCGCGATCGTCGCCTCGCGCCGGCCGGGTCGTCCGCCCGGTCCTCTCGGCTAGCCGGACGGCGTCGTTCGTCCCGTTCTCCCGGACGTCTCGCCACCCCCCGGGAGCCGGCGCTGCGCGACGCTCTCGGGTGAGCGCGGCCTCGCTCGCGGCGAGGCCCGCGCGACCCCCCAGCGGCCCCGCAGCACCTCGTACGGGTGTCCGAGCGGCGCGAGGAGGGTGTCGGTCCCCCGGGCGAGGAGGTCGACGTACGCCTCGGCGTCGTAGCGCCCGTCCTCGGCGAGGCGCTCGGCGACCGTCACGCGGTCCCGGAACGACCGGGAGGCCCGGTCGCGGACCACGTAGCGGACGCTCTCCCCGGCGCTCCGGGGGGCGCCGAGCGCCTCGAGCTGGCGGAGGGCGGCGAGCGACTCGGTGAAGACGACGTACGCCGGCGCGTCCTGGCTCAGTCGGTGCGTGAGGAGGAGATCCTCCGAAGGCCACGCGCCGCCCCGCACGCCCGCGACGAGCTCGTCGAGCGACGCGAGCGCCTCCGGGACGGCGGCGCGGACGCCGTCGGCGTCCGGGGCCCGGGCGAACACGTCGAGGACGCGCTTCTCGGCCTCGAGGAGGAGACCGGGGCTGTCCTGGCGCCGGGAACGGACCCCGCGGAGCTTGAACTCGCCGCCCTCGTACATCCCGTAGTACCGGTTCGGGACGCCGAAGCCGTGGGTCACCGCCGGCAGGAAGACGATCCAGCGGTACCGCCCCTCGTGGCCGAGCGGGAGGTCGAGCTCCTCCCCCATCCGGAGCGCGAACACCTCGGGGTCGGGCGGGTGGGCGCGGTCGACGGGCTCGAGCCAGAGCGAGTCGACGATCCCGTGGACGAGGCGGTAGCCCTCCTCCCCGGCCCGCTCGACGAACCGGGCGAGGAGCTCCCGGGCGTAGGCGTTGATCGCCTCGTGGCACTCGATCCGGCCGAAGCGGGCGTTCCGGTAGCCCTGGTAGCCGAAGGAGGTGACGAGGATCCACTTCAGCATCTTGACGCGCCGCTTCAGGCGCTCCCTCTCCGCCCCGGAGGTCGACGGGTCGCGCATCCGCCGCTTGTAGGCGAGGCGGCGGGCGATGAGCGGGGCGAGCGTCGTCGGGATGAGCCCGACCCGGCGGGTGCAGGAGCGGTAGCCGAGCCCCGGGGCGACCTCGGGGCTCCTCGGGCAGCAGCGGCAGTCGAGGGTCTCGGTCGAGAGGTTGTGCCGGACCATGAGGTGCGGGAAGAGGCTCACGAAGTCGAACTCCTCGACCCCGTCGAGGACGCCGACGGGCGGCTGGAAGATCACGCCGCCGCGGTCGGCCTCGACGAGCGTCGCGAGGCTCTTGAACTCCTCCGGGCGGTTCTTCTTCCAGGGGATGTGGACGCCGTCGGCGAGGGCGTGGGCCATCTCCATCGCCGTGAAGCAGGTCCCCGGCGACTGGCGGGCGACGGTCTGCAGGGAGAGCCGGGCGAGGCGCGCGGCGTCGACGAGGCCGTCGATCGACGCGTCCCCGAAGAGGAAGGAGTCCTCCCCGTCGATGTGGAAGCGGCCGGGGAGCGGGAACGCCGCGTCCCGGTGATAGATCCGGCCGTAGCTCTCGTAGGAGGAGGCCGGCCGGGTCGGCCGGAACGATCCCGGTTCCCGGCCGAGGACGAACTCCTCCTCGCCGAGGCCGTGCGCACCGGCCCGCTCGAAGAGCCTCGGGAGGTCGAGGGCGTCGCCCCCCGCCGTCACGATCACGTCCGGGTCCTGGCGCGCCACCTCCTCGACGAGGGCGCGGAGCGTCCCCTCCTCGGATCCCACCTCCACGACCCCCTCCCCGAGCGTCACCCGCGCGATCGGCGCCGCGGCCGGCACCACCGCCCCGGGCCGGACGCCGGCGAAACCGACCGAGAGGCGGACGGTGCGCAAGGGGACCGGCGCGTAGTCGATCGTCTCGGCGGGCTCCGTCGCCTCGACCCCGGCCCCGTCCCACCGGGCCGGGGCGAACGGGTAGAGGTCGTGGGCGAGGTGGTAGAGCTGCGGCGCCCCGAGGTCGACATCGTAGAGGGTGAGCGCCCGGTACCCGCCGAGGGCGTCGATGGCCCCGGCGAGCCGGCGACGCGCCCGGTTCGTCCTCGGGACGACCGAGAGGAGGTTCCGGGGCCGCCGGTCGAACAGCGAAGGGCGGGCCTCCGTCCGCTCGACCCGCTCGACGGCCGGGTCGTCGGCGAGGCTCCGCTCGACCCGGCGGAGGAGCTCCCTCGGTCCGTCGACGAGGAACGGCGGCCGCCACGGGATACGGCGCGTCGACACCCGGCCCGTGGCGCCGTCCTTGAGCCACAGGACGACCCCGGTCCCCGGCCGGGAGTCGGTGATGTCGAGGAGCCAGCCCTCCGACGGCATCAGGAACGCCTAGCCCGGGGGCCGGGCCCGCGGCTCGGAGGGAACGGTCGTCGGACCCGCCGGGACCATGAGAACGGCTCCGGCTCTCGGAGGGCGCGACGCCGTTATCCCCCGCGAGGGGAGGGGGGGGAAACGCTCCTTCCTTGCCGGGCGGAGCCCTTTCGTCGGTCGCTTTAGAGAGCACGACCGGGCCTCCGCTTGGGGCCGTCAACACCGGATAGCCGAGGTGCGCGCCAGAACGGGCGGACAGGGCGTCCGCTCGAGCGAGGGGCGTCCTAGTTGAAAGGAATCACGTAGCCGATGTAATACTGGACGGAGTCAGAGGTAGGAGCGCCCCCCGTGCCGTAGGTGGAAGCCGTCAGCGTGTACAGCCCGCTCGGTGTACTCTGCATGATCGAGATGAAATTCGAGGTGCTCACTGTCATCGGAAGGTAGAAGGTGCAGGTGAACTCGCCCTGCGACGATCCGGTGGGATTGGTGTACAGCGCCCCCGCGTTGGGGTTGTTCTGGTTGAGGACATTGCTCGTGAGGCAGTTGTTCACCACCTGCGACGTACAACCGTTGGTGAGCGTGCAGATGGCGGGAAGGATCCAAGCCACGAGGTAGTAAAACGTGCCATCGTTCAACTCGAGGTAGACCGGGGAGTTCGGATCGAATCCGTACCCCTCGGCCGTCAGCGGGTACGTGGCGCTCCCACCGCTCCAGAACGCCTGATGGCCGGGAGGTGGATTCGGGATCAAGACGAGGAGAGCGGATATCGCGTAGGAGACGGTCACCTGGTTGTTGAAGGAGTCGGTCGCCGTGACGGAGTACGTTCCGGCAATCGTGTTGTCCGGGATGGTAAAGGTACAGCTGAAGTCACCCCCCGTGACGGTCGTCGCGACGCAGGCGGTGTTGCCCGGTGACCACGTGTCGCTGACCGTGACCGGCATGTTGCTGTAGCCATCGTCGAAGTAGATCCCGGTCGCGGTAACGGTCGTGCCCGGGTAGCCGCCCGCCGGCGACAGGGATAGGAGGCTGCCGACCGTGAAGGTGGCGTTGGCGGAGTCGGGAGTGCCGCTGCTCTCCGTGGCCCTGATCACGTAGGTCCCGTCGGGTGCGTTCGCGGGGACCGAGAAGGTACAGGTCCAAGGATTGCTGGGCCAGACGTACGCGGGCGGAGGGCAGCTCAACGCCGGTGAACCGGTCCACGTGACGGAGACCTGGGCGTACGCCTCGAACTGGTACCCGGTTACGGTCACCGACGTTGGATAGTTGCCTCCGATGCCCGAGGCAGGGCTGACCGTCAGGATCGGGGCCGCGTCGTAGGACGCCGACGCGATCGCGCCCGAGGCGCCTTGCGCGGTGAACGCGTAGCTCCCTTGGCTGAGGTACGGGAGAGGGAAGGTACAGTTGAAGCTTCCGGAACCGTCGGCTTGGATCGTACTTCCCGAGCCAGAGTACGTCCCGTCCGTGCACGCGAGAAATCCGTTCACGGTGAACTGGTTCCCGGACAAGGCGTATCCCAGCGTGACCGTATCGTCCGACCCGAACCCGCTACCGAGGGCGGTTCCGATGATCGCTCCGTTCTGGGGGACGGAGCTGTTCGAGATGGAGAGGCTCGTGGTTACCGTAATCGAGAAGCACTGGGGGCCCCACGTAATGGCCGTCACTCCGGCGGAGAGGCAGAGGTCGATCGCCGATGGCCCTCCGGGGGTGGGAGGCACGGTATAGGAGCACGCCTGGCCGGAGGGCATCGTGTTCGAGAATCCGACCGTTCCGTACCAGTAGATCGAGCAGCTGTTCACGAACGCCCCGTTCGCGTCGATGACGAGCGTGCCTCCGTTTCCGGAGGGGTTGGGGTCGGCCGGCAGCCCGGTACCGGTGATGGAGATGACCTGCCCGACCGCCGCGATGAGGGTGGAGATGCCCACCGTCGGATCGACGGTAAATTGAGCGCCGGTCATGTTGATTCCATCACCCGCGAGGATCCAGACCGTGGCCTGAGCGAGCGGCGGGATCGCGATCGAACACGATGCGAACGAGCCGTCCGAGGCGGTCGGGCACGCGGAGGAGGGCGCGGGGGAGACGGTCCCAAAGGGTGTGGCCGGATTCCAGGCCCAGAACTGCATCGAGGCGGAAGGAGCGAATCCCGATCCGGAGCCGGAGGGGGTCGACCCCACGGATCCCGAGGTGGGCGTTTCGGCAAATGACGTGCCGTCCGCCGAGGTGTAGAGGAAGCCGAGCGAACCACCGGAGTTGAGGTAGGTGAGCGAAGCCGGGTAGGCGGTGCTCGAACCCCCTAAGGGGCCGTTCGTCGCGACGTCCACGAGCATCCCCATGCTCTCGGCGGTGTCGCCTCCGTAGTTCCATGCCGAAGGGACCTCCTGCATTCCGTTCCCGTTAGAGGTCAGGTAGAGAAGCGACATCCCCATGTTCGCCGAAGTGGCGTAGGCGGTCATTCCGTTGGCGACTCCTCCCCAGACGAACTCGGTGTCGAGGTAGAAGCCTCCAGGGTTCTGGTAAGTACTTACTCGGAAGTTCGAATCCTCCCAGTCCCCGACCGGCGACGACACGTTGACGAACGTGAAGGTCGCGTTGTCGAACAGACAGGGGACGCTGTTCGGGGCGTTATCCTGGAAATAGAAGTCCACGTAGGGGGTTCCGCTCGAGGTCCCGGTCTGCAGAGTCAGGGTGATGGCCGCGGGATAGGAAACGGACAGCGAATTCCCGCTATTAGCGCAGGAGGTTGGGAGGCCACCCTGGTAGTAGTAAAAGGGGACATAGCCGCCGCACGCGGCGCCCTGGCAGATGCCGCCGGAGGTGCCCGTCACGGTGCTGGAGTACATCCGGGCCCCGTAGCCCGTCGCGTTCCAGATATTGTCAAGGAGCGTGATGATGGCCGACGACGAGCTCGTCGAGTAGACCTGGATGACATCCTGGACCCAGTAGTAGTAGGTCTGAGATGTGGAGGTATTGGTAAACGGTATGATCGTGTTCAATTGCAGCGAGGACCAATTGGCGTATGGGCTCGACCACGAGTCGAAATTGCTGATACTGACCTGCCCCTCGAACTCCGTCGTCCCGTACCGGTAATTTCCCGAGACGGGATTGGAGCCGAAATCGGTGATGCCGATCGAGTTCGCCCCGGACCGCGGTCCGGGCGGCGCACCGTTGCCGGGGTTCGCGCTCGATCCGGCCGCCGAGGAGCGGCCCGCGGGCACGGCACCCTGAGGAGACGAACCGAGTTCATTCGCCGGCGGAAGGCTCCTGACCTCGCTCGGGTGGTCGATCGGAGCCCGATCCGGAGCGTGGGTCGACGGCACGGGATCGAGGAGGGTCGAGCGGGCGAGCTGCGCCTCGGCACCGAACGGCGTTCTCGCCGTCTCCGGAGTTAGGTAGAGTGTCGTCCCCGATGCCACGAACATCGTGGCGAGCAGAATCACGACGACAGACCGTGAGATTCCTCGGTTCTCCCTCGAACCTCGAAATGGCATCCGAGGGACGCCCACCGGCCCGCCGCCTTCGTGGCGAGATTGGCTGGCGCGCACATGTCCGAGGACCCGACGGGGCCTCCCTCGCGCCGAGGTTCCTTGCCTTTCGACGGCCGCGCGTGGCCCTGTCACGATACCTCCGAGCCGTCGCGCGCGCATTCCCGGCCTCTGCGAGTCCATCGAGGTCCGGCTACATATTCGGAAGGCCAGAATCCGGCCCGAATCGTGGACACCGTTCAACGTCTTCACGCTTGAATCGCGGACGGGACGCCAATCTTTGGTCCCGGGTGGGAGGAGGTATTCGTCCCGTGTCCCGAGCCCCACCGCCGCGGCGCCGCGCGAATGGGTCCGCCTGCCGGTCCTTCGGCGCTGATGGCAGGTCACCCGGGCCGTGGACCCGGG
>JASHUV010000212.1 GCA_030039825.1 Thermoplasmata archaeon | reverse complement strand
CTCCCCTCCTCGCTCCGGGGCGTGACGGCCGCCGACCTCCTGAAGGTCCTGCTCGAAGGGATCGACGGGGCGTGAGCCGTGGCGTTCCTCCGCCCCCTCCCGATGGCCCGGGTCGGCATCGCCGGCCTGAAGGACGATCGGGACCGGATCCTCTCCGTCCTGCACGAGCTCGGGGTCCTCCAGGTCGAGCCGATCAGCTCGGAGGCGCTCCTCGAGATCGGGCCGGAACGCTCGAGCGACCGTCAGAAGGCCGTCGGCGAGGCGCTGACGCGCTTCCGGGCCCTCGTCGCGGCGCTGCCGCCCGTGCCGGTGCCCGGCCGCCGCGCGTTCGCCGACCTCGACGAGCTCCTCGCGTGGGCGTCGCGGGTCCCGATCGACGCCGAGGTGGCCGAGCTGACGCGCGAGGCGGACCACCTCGGCAGCGAGCGGCGGACCACGGCGGAGGAGGCGGCCCTCCTCGAGCGGTTCGCCTTCTACACCGACCGTCTCGAGTGGCTCTCCTCGAAGCGCCTCCTCGCGTTCTTCGGTGAGGGCTCCCGCGAGGACGCCGACCGGCTCCGGGCCGCCCTGCCGAAGGACCAGGCGGAGATCGTCGCCTCGGTCGAC
The DNA here is from genome assembly GCA_030039825.1 of Thermoplasmata archaeon. Classification (GTDB taxonomy): domain Archaea; phylum Thermoplasmatota; class Thermoplasmata; order Lutacidiplasmatales; family UBA184; genus Lutacidiplasma. Next base: position 7,384 of record JASHUV010000212.1, on the reverse strand, counting down.
GGCGACCCGGTCCGCTTCCTCGTCGCCGCCCGCCGCGAGAACGCGGAGGCCGTCGCCCGCCTCGCGCAGGAGTCGAAGGTCCGCCTCGTGAGCGTCCCGGAGCTCGCCGGGCCGATCTCGGAGGAGGCGCCGGCGCTCCGGGCGAAGCTCGCCACGATCGACGCCCGGCTCGCGGCGATCCGCGACCGTCTCGCGACGATCAGCCGGCAGTGGTACCCGACCGTGGCCGCCGTCGCGGAGGCGCTCGGCCTCGAGAGCGAGAAGTTCGACCTCTACAACCGCCTCGGCGCGAGCGGCGCGGCGTTCGCGCTCGAGGGGTGGATCCCGGCGCGCGAGCGGGGTCGCCTCGAGGCCGGCATCGCCCGGGCGGCCGGCGACCGCGCCGCCGTCTACGACCTCGCGACGAACGAGGAGCCGCCGACGATGATGGAGAACCCCCGCGGCGTGCGCTTCTACGAGTTCTTCATCCGCTTCTACTCGCTGCCGCAGGCGAGCGAGTGGGACCCGACCTGGATCTTCGCGATCGCCTTCCCGATCTTCTTCGGCCTCATGCTCGGCGACGTCGGCTACGGGCTCGTCATCCTCGGCTTCTCGCTCTGGATGATCGCCGGGTTCCCCGGCCGGCAGCACGTGCCGAAGGCCCTCAAGAACTTCCTGAAGCTCATCGTGCCGCCGAGCGCCATGCGCCAGATCGCCTGGACGCTCGTCCCCGCCTCGGTCATCGCGATCGGGCTCGGGTTCGTGTTCAACGCGTTCTTCGGCTTCCGCTTCCTCCCCGGGGCGCCGCTCCTCGACCCGGCGGGGGCGAAGGGTCTGACGGAGCTCCTCCTCCTCGCCGTCTTCATCGGACTCGCGATGGTCTGCGTCGGATTCCTGCTCGGCGCCATCAAGGAGTACTACCGCCATCACACCCGCCGGGTCCTCGGCAAGGTCGGGGGGATCCTCTTCGCCCTCGCGCTCGTGGGGCTCGGCCTGACCTTCCTTCGCCAGCGGCCGTACCTGCCGACCGACGGCCCCCTCCTCCTGATCGAATGGGTCGGGCTCCTCGGCGGGCTCGGACTGCTGTTCGTCGAGGGCTCGGAGGGGGTCATGTCGATCCTGGAGATCGTGAGCCACGTCCTGTCCTACACGCGGCTCGTCGGGATCCTGCTCGCCTCCGTCATCCTCGCCTCGGTGATCGACGAGGTCTCGATCGGGCTCCTCCACTCCGGGAGCGCCCTCGTCGTCTTCGGGCTCATCATCCTCGTCGGGGGCCAGGTCTTCACCCTCGTCCTCGGGGTCTTCGAGCCGGGGATCCAGGGCGCCCGGCTCATCTTCGTCGAGCAGTTCTCGAAGTTCTACAGCGGCAACGGGCGCGCGTTCCGTCCCCTCAAGGCGAACCGCCGCCTGACGAGCCCGCCCCCGGCGGCCGCGCCGGCGCCGGCCGCGCCGTAGACCCGAGGGCGCGCCGCCCTACCCGGACCCGGCCGCGACGAGCAGGGCGTCGACCTTCTCCTTCGGGAGGCCGTAGAGCGTCCCGTAGATGATCCGGCGCAGGTCGGCGCGCTCCGACTCCGCGAGGAGGAGGTAGGCGAAGAGCACCGCGAGGGAGACCGGGTGGGCGCGCATCCTCGAGACGGCCTTCGCGATCCGCTCCGTCCGGAGGGCCGCCTCGAAGCCGGCGAGCGTCCGGTTCTCCTGGTAGGGGGGAAGGCCCTGCGGCAGATCCGGGAATCGACCGGCGAGCTGGGCGACGATCTCCGGGACGCCCCCGGCGCCCATGAGCTCCGGGACGGACGTCGCGAGGAGGGACCCCCCCGCGATCCACCGGCTCGTCGCCTCCTCCGGCGGGAGACCGGCGTCGCGGGCCGTGAGGAGCGTCAGGATGTTCCGGTGGTCGACCTCGATCGAGAAGAACTCCCGGACCACCCATTCGTCGCCCTGGAAGAAGCGCAGGCGCGAAAAGAGGCGCTCGTAGTAGTCCCGTTCGAGGGCCTGCACGAGGGGGAAGATGTCGCCCGTGCGCGCGAACGTCTCGGCGAGCGGCAGGATCGCGGGGCCGTAGCCGAACCGGACGAGGTAGGCCATCGCGGCCTCGATCGTCGGCTGGGCGATGAGCGCCCTCAGGTCGTCGAGGGTCATGACGCCCGCCGGGACCCCGGCCGGCCGCTCCCGCCAGCTGACGAGGCGCTCCTCGTCGGCCCCGACGGAACGGCCGTGGGCCTTCGCCGCGAGGATGACGGAGAGGTTCTCGAGGTCCCAGCGCTCGAGGTAGAGGCCGACGATCGGGCGCCCGGCGAAGGAGCCGGAGTTGTAGGCGTGGAGATTGCGAGCGGCGAACACGGCGTTGATCGCGGCCTCGAGCATCGGCGCCCCCTGGAGCGTCGTCGCGGCCCGGACGATCTCGGGGCCGTACGCCGTCCCCTCGAGCATCTTCGTGAGCTCGGAGAGGTCCTTCGCGCCGGCGAGCCGGTGGACGACCTCCTTCGGCAGGAAGTCGGTGAGGCGGGAGGTGATCCGCCCGAGCGCCGCGCTGTACGGCGACGAGCTCATCCGGAGGCCCCGGGCGCGCGCGCGAGGGCGAGGAGATCGTCCTCCCGGCGGCGGAGGAGCTCATCGAAGGAGAGGTCGAGGCGGCGGTTCCCGTCGGCGCTCTCGGCGATGAGCCCGCCGAGGATCGGCGCCGTGCCGGGGGCGCTCCCCTTGCCCTGCAGTCCCTTCAGGAGGGCGGCGTCCTCCGGGCGCCCGAGGAGACGGACGGGCTTCCCGAGCCGGGCGACGGCGTGCTCGTAGAGCCGCTCGAGGAGGTCGGCGTACTCCTTCGAGCCGGTGTACGCCTCGAGCCGCTCCCGGGCGTCGGCGATCGCCCGGTCCGCGGTCCGCTTCCGGGCCTCGAAGACGAGCTTGCGGCCCTCCCCGCGGGCCTTGGCGACCTCCGCGGAGCGGATCCGGCCCGCCTCCGCGGCGACGGCGCTCGCCGCCTCCTCGGCGAGACGGCGGAGCTCGGCGTCCCGCTCGGCGACGACCTGGCGCGACGCCTCGAGGGTCCGGGCCTTCTCGGCCTTGACCTCGGCGCGCGAGCGCGCGCGCACCTCCTCGACGAGGCGATCGAGGCTCATCCCCGGCGCCCCCTCGGTCTAGAGGATGCCGAGGAGCAGGATGATCCCCAGGACGAACCCGATGATCCAGAGCGTCTCGGGAATGACGAAGACGAAGAGGAACTTCCCGAACATCTCGGGCTTCTCGGCGTAGATGCCCATACCGGCCGCGCCGATGCCCGACTGGGCCATGCCCGTCCCGATGAGCCCCCCGGCGATGGCGATCCCGGCCGCCAGGACGGCGTATGGGTCGCTGCTGACCATCTCTCCGTCGCACCCGGCGGGGCGCGACATAAGACGGGTATATAACGCGCGGCCCCGGCGTTCCGGGGGGCTCAGGAGGGTTCAAGTGAGCGGGCCGTTCTGGGCGACGTGGTGGTGCCCCGATGAGCCCGGATCTCCTTGCCCTCGCCCAGCAGCTGACCGCCGACCTCGACCTCGACCGGCCCCCCGTGCAGATCTCCTACCTCGAGGCCCCCCCGAACGGGGTCGCCCGGCATCCCGGCGGCGCGCCGTCGGTGTGCACGTTCTTCGCGGAGGGCACGCGGGGACCGTTCTACGCGGACCTCGCCGAGCACGAGGCGTGCGAGGTCGGGGCGTTCGTCCTCGGCGTCGCCCCCGCCGGCGATCTCGGCACCCGGCTCATGGGGACCGTCGGGATGTTCCAGAAGGCGGGCTACCTCGCCCCCGGCGAGGAGGCCTCCATCCCTCGGAACGCGACGCCGCCGAAGTTCGTCGCCTACGGACCGCTCGGGACCCTGCCGAGCGCCCCGACGAGCGTCCTCATGTTCGCGCGGCCGCGATCGGCGATGTTCCTCCTCGAGGCCGCCCACGGCGCCGTCCCGATGAACGGGCGGCCGATGTGCGCGATCGTCCCGACGCTGAACCGGGGCGCCCCCGTCGCGATGTCGATCGGATGCATCGGCTCGCGGATCTACACCGAGATGGGCGACGAGAGGATGGTCCTCGGCGTCCGCGGCGACCACCTGGAGGGGTTCGCGAAGGACCTTCGGCGCGTCCGCGAAGCGAACTCGGCCGTCGGGGACGAGAACACCCGTCGCCGGAAGGCGGCGAAGCGCCCCTTCAAGGCGTAGAGCGCCCGCCGGTCGTTCCGCCCGCCGGCGGGTCCCCCCGCGCGGGCGCGGTCCGGCCCTCCGACCGGCCGGGGAGCTCCTCCTCGAGCTCATCGGTCCCCCGCCGTCCGCGGTGGAGGAGGGCGACGAACAGGAGGAAGGCGAGGAGGTTCGAGAGGTAGGCCGTGAGACAGACCGGGCAGAGGGCGTCGATCCGGACGAGCTCGATGTAGGTGAGGTCGGCGCTCAGGAGGACGCCGAGGCCGGAGAGAGCGGCGAGCGCGCGCAGGAGGCTCGCGCGCCAGGAGACGTAGAGGGGGATGTCGAGCGCGAGCATGGCGAGGAACCCCCCGATCCCCCAGGCGTAGTCCGGGAGGCCGAGCGTCGTCGTCTGGCCGCTCTGATCGACCTTCGAGCAGGAGAAGAAGACGTTCACCGAGCAGTCGCGCTGGAGCGAGACGTCGACGCTCTCCGCGTAGGCGAAGATCGACGCCCCGAGACCCACGATAAGCGCGAGGAGGAGGAGCGCGTGCAGGGTCTCGGCGCGCACGGGGCGGGGCGGGTCAGCCGCTGACCTGCTTGATGATCGGCGCGACGTTCGGGTTCGCGGCGAGGCCCGCGGGCTGATCGTGGTTCAAGATGCATAAGAGCGCCTCGATGATGTACGCCGCCGGCGCGATGGCGTTCCACGCGGCGCCCGACTGGTTGGTGAGCTCGCCGGCCACCTGGGTCGGGGTGAGGGGGTTGCTCGAACCGTCGCCCGGCGTCGTCCGGAGCTGGGTGGGGTCGACGAGGGTACCGACGTGGATGTACTGGCCCCCGATCGCCACGAACGGGATGCTCCCGGTCGAATCGTAGGCGCTGACGTACGCCGAGTCGATGCAGGAGGGGGTCGGCGGGGTCGTGATGGCCGCGTCGTCCGTCGATTCGTCGACGTGCAGGGCGACGTACTGGCTCGTCAACGACGCCGAGGCGAGGATCGTCTCCGGCGTGTCGGGATCGACGTCCGTGCTCGACGAGTGGCCGTAGGAGGTCCCGCTCATCGTGCCGAACTGCTCGAGCGCGAGGGCCATCGCCCAGCTCGACGCCGAGCAGTAGGGGCAGGCGATGGAACCGTAGAAGAAGAAGACCGGCACGCCGCTCTCGGTCCACTCCGAGTTCGCCGCGTGCTCCCAGGGGCTGCCGACCACCCCGGCGGTGTCCGGGACCGAGCTCGTGGAGCTCGTCAGCGTCGGGCAGCCGTTGATCACGGCGACGCCGCCGACCGCGGCCGCGATCACGAGGCCGAGGATGACGCCGAAGATGCAGGCGTTGCGGAACTGGGTCGACCACTTGTCGACGGACCTCAGGAGCCCGAAGCCGAGGACGATCGCCGCGGCGGCGAGGAGGAGGGCGAGGCCGGGCACCGCCGGTAGATAGGTCCCGACCGGGGCCGGGAAGACGACGGCCAGGAGGAACCAGATCGCGAAGAGCGGGGTCGCGAGGAAGCCGATGTACGCGATCCGGCCGTTCGTGCGGTCCGGGCCCGCCGGGCCGGGATCGTCGGCGGGTCCGCCTCCGGGCGCGTCGGCCCGCTTCCCGCGGGAGCGGCGCTGGAAGTACATGGCGCGGAGGGCCCGACCCGGGTCGCCGGCGGAGGCCTCGGGATGGAAGTCGACCTTCGGGTCCGCGGCGATCCGGTCCCACTCCCATCCCTGGGAGCGCCGCTTGTCGACACGGTCCCAATCGACCATGGGTGCGGGTCTAGGGGAGAGGGTCGTACTAACGGTTTACCGTCCGCTCGACGGCGGCCGCGCCGACCTCCGTCGGACGGACCGCGTCCCGCGCGCCTCTTTAACCCGGCGCGCCGTCGCGGCGCGGATGCGCCTCACCTTCCTCGGCACCGCCGGTTCCTGGCCGACGAAGGAGCGCTCCGCGAGCGCGATCGCCCTCGACATGGAGCGCGAGCTCCTCCTGCTCGATTGCGGCGAGGGGACCCAGCGTCAGCTCTTCCAATCCCCGCACTCCTTCATGCGGGTCCGGCGCGTCTTCCTCACGCACTTCCACGGGGACCACTTCCTCGGGCTCCCGGGCCTCATCCAGAGCCTCGGGTTGAACCACCGCGAGGATCCGCTCGACATCTACGGCCCGGAGGACGCCCGCGACCAGGTCGACCGCGTGCTCGGCCTCGGCCACTTCACGCTGCGCTTCCCGGTCACCGTCCACGCCCTCTCGCCGGGGGCGAGCGTCGAGCTCGACGGGTACACCGTGCGCGCCGCCCGCGCGGACCACCCCGTACCGGCCCTCGCCTTCCGGGTCGAGGAAGGTCCCCGGCGGGGGCGGTTCGACGGCGAGCTCGCCCGCTCGCTCGGGATCCGGGGCGCCGATTTCCGCCGCCTCGAGGAAGGGACGCCGGTGGCGGTCGGGGAGCGGATCGTCCGCCCGGAGGAGGTGATGGGCCCGCCGAGGGCCGGACGTTCCGTCGTGTACTCCGGGGACAGCGCGCCGTCGGAGGAGGTCCGCAAGCTCGCCGAGCGCGCGACGCTCCTCGTCCACGAGGCGACCGCGGCCCACGACCTCGCCGAGGAGGCGAACCGCTGGGGGCACTCCTCGGCCCGCCAGGCCGCCGAGCTCGCCCTCGCCGCCGGCGCCCGGGGGCTCTTCCTGACCCACTTCTCCTCCCGGTACAAGGAGACGGCGCCGCTCGAGGAGGAGGCCCGCGCCGTCTTCGTCGACGCCCGCGCCGCCCGCGACCTCCTCGAGCACACCCTCCGGTCGCCCGAATGAGGGCCGACGCGCTCCTCGTCGGGATCCGGGAGCTCGCCACGCTCGACGGCCCGCCGGGCCCCCGCGCGGGGCCGGTGGCCGGCGCGCTCGGCCTCGTCGAGGACGCGGCGGTCGCCATCGACCGGGGCCGGTTCGCGTTCGTCGGATCGGCCCGGGCGGCCCGACGGGAGGTCACGCTGAGGGCCGGCCGGCGACCGACCGACCTCGGGGGCGCCTCGGTGATGCCCGGCCTCGTCGACGCCCACACGCACCTCCTGTTCGCCGGCGACCGGGCCGACGAGCTCCCCCGAAAGGTCCACGGCGCGAGCTACGCCGACCTCGCGCGCTCCGGGGGTGGCCTCCTCGCCTCCGTGCGGGCGACCCGGCGCGCGCCGACCGCGGCGCTGCGCGCGGCGGCCCTCGCCCGGCTCCGGCGGATGGCGCGCCACGGGACCACGACGGCCGAGGTGAAGAGCGGCTACGCCCTCG
>JASHUV010000017.1 GCA_030039825.1 Thermoplasmata archaeon | reverse complement strand
ACCGGCGGGAGGAGCGGACCGACCGCGCCCTCGCGTACACGCGGGTGGGGGCGACCCCCGCCTCGCTCCACCTCGACGGACCGGCCCACATCGAGATCCCCTGGGCGCAGGTGGAGGCCCCTGTCCTCCTCGAGGGCGCCGCGCCGTGGCGCTTCGCGCTGCGCTATGAGGGTCCGGACGGGGAGATGCGGGAGGAGCGGCTCGGGCCGGCGCAGCTCGCCGCGATCCTCGGGCTGCCCTACCGCCCGCCGTGGGAGGTCGCGCCGGAGGTCGTCCGCGCCCTCGACCGGGAGTTCCGGGAGCGCGGGATGACCCCGCCCGCTGTCGGGAGCGGCCCCCTCTCCCCGGGATGACCGGGGATCGGCGCGGCGCCCGTCAGCTGCAGCTCGAGGCGCACTTCTCCGACGCGGTCACGAGCGCCGGGATGGCGAGACCGAGGCCGGCGATCCCGAGCGCGATCCCCGCGGCGTCGGCGATGCTCGTCTGCGACACCTCGTCGGCGGCGTCCGTCGACGGGTAGAGCTGGACGATCACCCCGATCGCGGCCAGGACGATGGCCGCCGCCGCCAGGATGACCTGGGCGAGCGTGTCGGTGATCGCGAGCGAGAGCACGGCGACGATGAGCGCGAGGAAGCCGACCGCGAGCCCGACGATGTAGTTCCCATCGAGCGACTGGGTGAGGTACTGCAGGATGGCGTCGGCGAGGCCCTGGAAGAACGTCACCACGTCGGTGATGATCCCCTGGGTCATCTGGGCGCCCGTGCTGTTCGCGAGGTAGTCCATCGTCTCGGAGAACGGATCCGAGCCGCCGAAGTTCGGCACGATGTCGGTGAGCGCCGAGAGGATCGCCCCGCCGGCGAGGAGGGCCGCGAGGCCGGCCGCGACGATCCCGGCGACGGTCGCCTGGACGGTCGTCGTCGCGCCCTCGGTCGCCCCCGTCGCGGTCCCGAGGCTCACGATGTCGATGATGTAGAGCGCGAGGCCGACGATGGCGAAGATCGCCCCGAACACCGCCGAGGCCGTGTCGAGGAAGATCCCGACATCGCTCCCCGCCTGGCTCGTATCGAGCGGGGAGAGGACCGGCCCGGGCAGGTCGAACGTCGAGAAGATGTCCCCCATCGACGAGTTGTAGCTCGCTTCGCTCAGCGATCCGGAGCCCACGGCGAGGGAAAGGAACGGCAGGGCGACGTAGGCGACGCCCTCACCGAAGGCGTACTCGAGGGCGTTCTTGACCTCGTTGAACAGGTCCTGGAGCTCCTGCTCGACCCACTTCAGGATGAAGTCGAACGCCGAGACGATGGCGGCGACGGCCGCTTCGATCGCGCTGACCGCCGAGTCCCACGCCCCCACGATCGCCTGGCCGATCGCGTCGGCCACGTTGACGATGAAATCGACCACGGCGAGGACGACGGACACGATGGCGTCGGCGATCGACGTGATGATGTTCCCCAGGGCCTGCCAGAAGTCGGTCGGCGGCGACCCCTGCGAGCTGTCGTAGCCGGAGAGCGGGAAGTACGGGGCCGAGTAGAGGACCTGGTCGCCCACCCCGAGCAGCTCGAACTGGGTCTGCGTGAGCCCTTCGTCACCGCCCGTGACCGCCCCGGTCGCGTTGTGCGGGATGAGCTGGGCCAGGAGCGTCTCGGCGCACCCGTCGTCGATGGTCGCGGTCAGCGTGCCGAGGATGTCCGAGTCGCTCGAGGTGCCCGCATCGCTCATGGTCGCCCCACCGAGGCAGCTCAGGGGCCCACCGGTCGCGCCGCCCTCGAGGGTGGCGTTGAACGTGGAGTTCACGAACGCCGAGCGGCTGACGAGGAGGAGGTTCTGGCCGCTCTGGAAGGGCGTGCCGCTCGTCGACCCGGAAAGGTCGAGGTAGAACTCGTAGAAGTGCTGGTCGCCCTGCCAGTGGAGGCCGTAACCGGGGATCGACTGGACCTCCCCCGTCGAGTTCAGGAGCGTCACCGGCATCCGGGCGAGGGTGTAGATCTCCCCGTCGCCGCTGAAGCCGCCCTGGTTGAACGACTGGTCGACGCCGGGCTCGTTCTGGAAGGTGACCGTCGTGCCGCCCTCCGAGCCCGAGCTCAGGTCGTAGTTCAGGTAGATGTTGAGGTTGATCGTGATCGTCGAGTCGGCCGAGTCGACCGGGAGCTGGTAGGAGTCGTAGTAGCTGTAGTACCAGTAGATGTCGTAGCCGCACGTCTTGACCGGGTTGCCGCAATAGTCGTTCGAGCCGGACGCGGACGGGGTGTAGAGCGAGGGCGACCCGGAGTAGCTCGCGTCCTGGATCTGCACGACGCCACCGGAGTTCGAGTCGGCCCCGAAGTCGGTGATCGGGATGAGGCCGGTCTGCGCCGTGTCGAGGGTGAAGCCGAGGACCTCGGGTCCGGCCGCGGGGTCGATCGCCTGGCTGTCGGGCGCCCCGTTCGTCCCGGTGCTGTACTCGTTCGGGTTGAGCGGACCGGAGTACCCGAGCTCGTCGTACGGGTAGGGGGTCTCCTCCGAGGCCACGTAGACGCCGTAGTACGCGTCGAGGTAGTTGTTCGCGGTGAGATCGTAGGTCGCGGCCCCGTAGGCCTTCTCCCCGTTCGTGAGCCCGCTGTCACCGGCGGCGTTGACGTCCCAGGGGGGGATCTCGAACTGGCGGTCGCCGTAGTAGGTCGCCCACGCGTAGGGGTCGCTGACCCCGCAGCCCTCCCCGCGCGCGTAGCTCC
>JASHUV010000211.1 GCA_030039825.1 Thermoplasmata archaeon | reverse complement strand
AAGTCGATGGACGAGATGGAGCGGCTCAACAAGCTCGAGTTCATGGTCGACCGCCGGGCGAACCGGACGGAGGTCCGGCGCGCGGTCGAGGACCTCTACCAGTGCAAGGTGGCGAAGGTCACGACGCGGATCGTCCGCGCCGGGAAGATCGCCACGGTGAGCTTCAAGAAGGGCTTCTCCGCCGAGGACATCGGCGGGCGGGCCGGGGTGTTCTGATGGGGAAGCGCATCATCTCCCGCCGTCGGGGCGCCGGGACCGGGCCGTACCGCTCCCCGAGCCACCGCCACCACGGCGCCGTCTACCTCCCGGCCCCGTCGATCACCGGGGAGGCCGTCGTCGTCGCCCTCGCCCAGGCGCCGGGCCGGACCGCCCCGGTCGCCGACGTCCGCACGGCGCGGGGCGAGACCGTCCGCCTCGTCGCGGCCGCGGGCCTCGCGACGGGGGAGAAGCTCTCGCTGCACGCAGGCCCGGTCCTCCGGGGGAGCGTCCTCGCGCTCTCGGAGATCCCGGACGGCACGCTCGTCTCGAACGTCGAGGTCCACCCGTTCGACGGGGGGCGCCTCGTGCGCGCCGCCGGCACGAGCGCGCTCGTCGTCGCCCATACGGAGCGCGAGGTCACGGTCCAGCTCCCGTCCGGCCGGTTCAAGACGTTCCTCCCCACCTGCCGCGCGCAGGTCGGCATCGTCGCCGGCGGGGGACGCCTCGAGCGCCCGATCATCAAGGCCGGCAAGAAGGTCCTCGCCTACCGCTCCCTCGCGCGCCCGGCGTTCAAGGTGCGCGGGGTCGCGATGAACCCCGTCAACCACCCCTTCGGCGGGGGCGCCCACCAGCACGTCGGCCGCCCGAGCACCGTTCCCTCGGGGGCGTGGCCCGGCGCGAAGGTCGGCCGGTTCTCCCGCTCCCAGCGGAGGAAGCGCACCGGCCGGGGAGGCGCGTAGGCATGCCGAAGGGGAAGAAGGTCGTCCGGAAGGGCGAGGTCCGGCGGCGGCGGGAGTTCACCCTCCGCGGCCTCACCCTCCCGCGCCTGCAGGAGCTCCCCCTGCCCGAGCTCGCGAAGATCCTCCCCGCGCGCGCCCGCCGGTCGATCCGGCGCGGCTTCAATGCCGAGCAGCAGCGCTTCCTCGAGCGCCTCCGGACCACCCCGAAGGAGAAGGTGGTCCGCACCCACTGCCGCGACGTCCTGATCCTGCCCGCCCACGTCGGCCGCCGGGTGGCGGTCCACAATGGGAAGGAGTTCAAGGAGGTCGAGATCCGGCCGGAGATGATCGGCCATTATTTCGGCGAGTTCGCCCTCACGCGGCGCTTCGAGAAGCACTCGGGGCCGGGCGTCGGCGCCACGCGCTCGTCGAAGTTCATGCCGCTCAAGTGAGGGGAGGTCCGGGGGCGTGAGGGGCTACACCTACGAGACGAAGGCGGGCACCACCGTCGCCCGCGCGCGCGGGATCGAGCTCCCGATGTCGCCCAAGAAGACCTACGAGGTCCTGAACGCGATCCGCGGGCTCGGCCTCGCCGACGCCCGCACGGTCCTCGAGGGCGCCGTCGCGGGGACCCACGCCATCCCCTTCCGCCGCTACAACCAGGAGACGGCCCACCACCCGGGGAGCGGCCCCGGCCGGTTCCCGAAGAAGGTCGCCGAGAACGTCCTCGCCGTCCTCAAGAACGCCGAGGCGAACGCCGAGTACGAGGGGATGGACACCGACGAGCTCTACGTGCTCGTCGCGGCGTCGGCGCGCGGCCGGATCCAGAAGGCCCATATGCCCCGCGCGCAGGGCCGCGCCACCGCCTGGAACGAGCAGACGACGAACGTCGAGATCGTGCTCGCCGAACGCGCGGGGGCGTGAGGAGGATGGCGAGCGAGCGCAAGGTCGTCCAGGAGGCGACCCGTCGCGTCCTGCTCAAGGACTACCTCGTCCGCGAGAGCGCCCGCGCCGGTTTCGGCGGCCTCGACATCCAGCGCACCCCGATGGGGACCCGGGTCACGCTCATCTGCGAACGGCCGGGGATCCTGATCGGGCGGCGCGGCGAGCTCATCAAGCAGCTCACCCAGGACATCCAGAGCCGCTTCCGCCTCGACAACCCCCAGATCGAGGTCCAGGAGGAGCGCCAGCCGTCGCTCAACGCCCAGCTGATGGCGGAGAAGCTCGCCTCGACGCTCGAGCGCGGGTGGCACTTCCGGCGCGCGGGCCACTCGACCGTCCGACGGATCATGGAGGCCGGCGCCCGGGGATGCCAGGTCATCCTCTCCGGGAAGCTCACCGGCGAGCGCCACCGGACGGAGCGGTTCAAGGCCGGGACGATCAAGTACTGCGGCGAGGCCGTCCACCTCCACATGGAGAAGGGGTTCTACCAGGCCCGCCTGAAGCCCGGCGTCATCGGCGTCAACGTCTGGATCATGCGCCCGACGGCGAAGCTCCCCGACGAGATCGTCGTCAAGGGGGCGCCCCCGAAGCCGGCGGCCGCCCCGGCGGTCGCCGAGGTCCCGCCGACGGTGGAGGGCGAGGCCGTCGTCCCGCTCCCGGACCTCCCGCCGCCGGGGGGAGGGGGCCCGACGTGACGCTCCTGCGCATGAAGGAGCTCCGGGCGCTCTCCGACGACGACCTCGACCGGAAGATCGCCGAGATCGAGAACGACCTCCTGCGCGCGCGCGGCATCGCGGCGATGGGCGGCGCGCCGCCGAGCCCGGGCCGGCTGCGCGCCCTCCGGACGAACGTGGCGCGGGCGCTGACCGTCCGCTCCGAGCGCGCGAACGCCGCCCGCCGCGGCGCGGCGCCGTCGTGAGGGGGCCGGATCGCACGATGACCGGAGCCGTCCGTGCCCCGCCCCTCGATCCGATCTTCGCCGGGGAGATCCTCGGTTCCGCCATCCGCCTCGTCCACCCCGGCCTCGTCGGCCGGACGGTCGAGGGGACGCTCGTCGACGAGACGATGAACACCTTCGTCGTGCGCCTCCCGGCGGGCCGGTCGCTCCGGGTCCCGAAGGCCGGCGCGACGGGGACGATCGTCGTCGGCGGACGGTCGCTAGCGTTATCTGGGGAGTCCCTTCGGCTGCGCCCCGAAGACCGCACGAAGCGCGTCGGCGCCCGCGGTCGGAGGTCGTGAGCGGCGATGCCGACGAAGAGCCCGACCGTGAAGCGTCCGAGGGCCCGGGACATCGGTCTCGACGTCCGCGCCCCGAAGGGCCGCTGCGAGGACCGGCACTGCCCCTTCCACGGCCGGCTTCCCGTCCGCGGCCAGGTCATCGAGGGGACGGTCGTCTCGACCTCGATGCAGCGCACCGCGGTCGTCGAACGGACGCTCCTCCACTTCGTCCCGAAGTTCGAGCGGTACGAGAAGCGGCGCCGCCGGTACCTCGCGCACGCCCCGGCGTGCCTGCACGTGCCGGTCGGGCACCGGGTCCGGATCGCCGAGACCCGACCGCTCTCGAAGCTGGTCGCGTTCTGCATCGTCGAGGACCTCGGCGAGGCCGAGCTCCGCGTCGAGAGCGA
>JASHUV010000210.1 GCA_030039825.1 Thermoplasmata archaeon | reverse complement strand
GGGGCCTCGAGCGGCCGGGCCCGGAGGGGATCGCGCGGCTCCGCACGCTCTTCGACCTCCTCGCCGGCACCCCGCTCAAGGACCGGGTCCGCTTCGACCTGAGCCTCGTCCGGGGGTTCGCCTACTACACCTCGCTCGTCTTCGAGGGGTTCGACCTCGCCGGCGAGGGGCGCTCGCTGTTCGGGGGCGGTCGCTACGACGGGCTCATCGAGCTCTTCGGCGGCCCGCCGACGCCGGCCTGCGGCCTCGCCCTCGGCGACCAGACGCTCGAGCGCCTCCTCCGCTCCGCGGGACGGTGGCCGGAGGGCGAACCGGCGCTCGACACCTACGTCGTCGCCGTGACGGCCGCGGAGGTCCCCGTGGCCTTCGAGATCGCGGAGGCGCTCCGGGGGGAGGGGGTCTCCGCCGACGTCGACCTGATGGGCCGGCCGCTGTCGCGCCAGCTCAAGGAGGCCGCCCGGCGCCGGGCGCGCCGGGCGATCATCGTCGGGCCGAAGGAGCTCGCGCGGGGGCTCGTCGTCGAACGCGACCTCACGACGGGGGCGCAGCGGGAGATCCCTCGCTCGTCGCCTTCGGGTGATGGTGGTGGCCCTCGGCCAGCACCGGCGTGATCCCCTCGATCGTCGGGCCGTCCCACAGGAGGATCCCCGGCGGGGAGTCGGCCCCGTCGACGTAGCCGTACCAGTAGACGACGGCCCCCTCGCCGAAGAGCTCGGTGTACGGCCCGAGCTGCCGGCGGAGGTTGCGCTTGAGCTCGACGTCGTCGCCGAAGTTCGCCTTCGACTCGATCCAGGCGAGCTTCTGGCCGAGGAAGACGATCGGCCGGTCGAGGAGGGCGTCCGGCGTCTTCTGGTACTTCCCGCGGAGGTCCTTCTCCGTGCGGTAGCCGATCCCGTGGGACTCGAGCCAAGTGTAGAGGCGCTCCTCGCCGACCCGGCCGCGCTCGCGCTGGCGCTCCATGCCCTGAGGGGAGTAGATCGGGTCGTGGGCGAGGAGCTCGAGGACCTCCTTCTTGAGGCGGGCGTCCGGCGCCTGCTCCGGGTCGAGGAAGGTCTGCCAGACGCGCTTCCTCGGGATGCCGAGCTCTCCCAAGAGGATCTGGCCCATGAGGACGGGGGGGAAGCGCCACTCCTGCGCGATCTCGAGCAGCCGGCGGCCCCGGCGCCACTGGTGGGCGAGCTTCGGGACCTCGCGCTTGACGACGTAGAACCGCCGGGTCGCGTCGCGGGTGACCCGGTGCGTGTGGATGACGAAGAGGAGCTCCTCCTCGAGGTGTTCGGCGACCGAGAGGCGGCGGACATCGTCGTAGGTGGCGAGCGCGTTGTAGAGTCTCTGGTAGGTGGCGCGGTCCATAGAGGGAGGTCCGAAACCGGCGAGCGGTCGGGGACGAGGTCTCCGAGAGCGCGGAGGCGGACCGGGGCTTAAGGTCGCGCTCGCGCGCCGGGCCCGTCAGTCCCGCCAGTCGAGACCGACCGTCCGATCGGCGAGCTTGGGGATCGGAGGGAGGCGACGCTTGTGCCGGTGGGCCCGCACGCGGCGGGCGATCTCGACGACCGTCGCGAGGTCGAGCCCGGTCCGCTCGGCGATCTCCGCCTCGGTCAGGAGCTCCTCGAACCCGTGCAGGACGCGGTCGATCGTCCGGTACGGCCGTCCGAGCTCGCCCTCGTCGGTCTGGCCCTCCCAGAACCCGGCCGTCGGGGGCTGGTCGATGATCGCCCGCGGGAGGCCGAGGCGCTCGGCGAGCTCGACGACCTCGCCCTTGTAGAGGTCGCCGAGGGGCAGGAGGTCGGCGGCGCCGTCGCCGAACTTCGTGAAGTAGCCGAGGAGGAGCTCCGACTTGTTGCTCGTGCCGAGGACCCGTCGCCCCCTCGGCCGGGCGAGCGCGTAGAGGACCGTCATCCGGATCCGCGCTGTCATGTTCCCGACGTCGACCGGGTCCGAGAGCGTCGGCATCGCGGCCCGGAGGGCCGCCACGATGGGGGCGAGCGGGAGGACGGCGAACTCGATCCCGAGCGACCGGGCGTAGGCCTCGGCCGGCGCGACGGCGCGCTCCGACGGCCCGCCGTCGGGCAGGGCGACCGCGAGGACCCGGTCCGCGCCGAGCGCGTCGCGGGCGAGGCGCGCGCCGAGCGCCGAATCGATCCCGCCGCTCAGGCCGAGGACGACACCCGTCCCGCCGGCCTCGGCGCGCAGGAAGCGGCGGATCGTGTTCTCGGCGTGGGCCGGGAGGCGTGGGGCGAGCTCGTCGCTCACGCCTCGACCCCGAGCGGCTCGAGCTCGGCGGCCCGCTCGTAGCGGGCTCGGCAGGCGCAGTCGAGGCCCTCGAGCCCCTCGAACCGCTGGTCGAGGGAGGCCGTCTCGAGGGCCGCGAGCACGCTCGCGTCGCACGCCCCGCAGTTGTGCGGACCGCGCGGCCGGCCCCCGGCCGTCGGGAACGTGACGAGCCGTCGCCCCTCTCGCCGCGACGCGCCCTGGCGCATCGCGTCGACGAGGCTCCAGAGCCACGGAGGACGGTACCGCCGCCGCTGGTAGAGCCACTCGACGACGGTGCCGCCCTGGATGTGGACCGGGTTCACGCTCATCGCGTCGAAGTGGCGGGCGGCGACGCCCACCGAGCGCACGACATCGTCGACGGACTCCCGCTCGGTGAGGTAGGGAGGCTTGAGGAGGAGGTAGGCCTTCGAGCGGATCCCGAGCGCGCGCAACCGGTCGGCGGCGTCGAGGTACGCCCCGGGGTCCTCCCCCTTCGTGACGAAGCGGCGCAGGACCTCGCGGTCGGCCGACTCGAGGCCCAGCGCGACCTCGAGGTCGGCGGTGCGCCCGTCGCGCAACGGGGCGAGCCGCTCCTCGGTCACGAACTCGGGAAGCGTCTCGAA
>JASHUV010000209.1 GCA_030039825.1 Thermoplasmata archaeon | reverse complement strand
CTCGAGAAGCCGTGGGAGGGTCCCTCGACGGGGGGTCTCGCCCACGTCTACCTCGCCCGCTCGATCCTTCCCCTGCCGCTCGACCTCCCGAGTCTCGGCGAGCTCGAGGCGCGCATCGAACGGGAGGAGTGGTACCCCCGTTTGGAGGCGGTCCAGAGGACCTCCCGGGCCCGGACGTGACCCGTCCCGAACGCCCGGCCCGTTCACCGTCGGAGCTCCGACGGAGGGACGGGGCCGGTCCGGAAGCCTTTCGATTGCCCAAGATATATATAGGGACACGAGCACTTTTTCCATCATGACCGAGAAGTTGGGAACCCGTACCCCCGCCGGTCCTAGCCGTCCGTACACCCTCCGAAACCCGGTGCCCCTGCGGACCCCGGAGGACATGCGCCGGACCCGCTCCGGCCTCCCCGAGGACCCCATCCTCCAGGTCGCCGGGCCCGTCGATCACGATTCCCTCGCGAAGGCGATCCGGCGCTCCGTCGGCCACGACGGGATGCGCTCGGACGACGCCCGTTCGATCGCCGCCCACGTCCTGAACTTCTTCGGGTTCAACGAACGGATCATCGACAACGTCCTCGAGCCGGACGACCGCGACACCTTCTACATGCTCGAGGACACCGGCATCCTCGAGACCGAGCGGGACGAGACGACCCTCTACGACGGCCGCGAGTGGCGCATCCACTACTGGATGTTCCGCAAGGACCGCATCTTCGAGCTCGCGAAGGAGGAGACCGAGGCCCTCGCCGCCGCCGGCGAGACCGACGTCGTCTACTCCGCGAACGCCGCGCGCTCGGGCGCCTTCCGACTCCCCCACGGCGAGCACGGGACGGGACTGCCCGCCCACGCCGTCTACCACGAGCTCGGCGACGAGATCTGGCTCGAGCGGGCGACGACCCCCTCCCCCGCCGAGACCCCGGTCGCCCCGCCGAAGCGCGCGGGGTCCTCCCGGCTGCCGAAGCCGGCCCGCAAGTAGCCGGGCCGCTCCCCCCCGGGGGCGGCCGAGCCCTTTACGGCCGCCCCGCGATGACCCGTCCGTGCGCCGGGTCCTCCTCCTCGCCCACCGGGTCCCGGTCGCCGGGTCGTTCACGTTGAACGACCTCGCCGGCGGCGGGGGGAGGATGGACGAGATCGCCCGGGCCGTCTCGACGATGTTCACGCTCTCGAACGGCCTTCGGACCGACGCCGAGATGACGATCCTGTTCGTCGCGTCCCCCCCGCCGAAGGCCCGGAGGATCGAGATCGCCGGGGGACGGCTCCGCTACCTGAATCCCGATGAGCGGTCGACGGCGGCGCTCCTCAAGAACGCCCTCGTACGATCGATTCCGGAGGAGGAGGACGTCGAGTCCTCGCCGGGGATCCGGGTCGGCCCGGCCGAACCGGAGGAGGCGATCCGCCGCTTCGCGGGCCACCCGGGCGCCTTCTGGCTCACCGAGCGGGGGGAACCATACCGGAGCTCGCCGCTGATCGATGGCGGCTACGCCGCGATCCTCTCCGACCCGACCGACCCGAGCGAGGCCGAGGCGACCCTGCTGAGCGACCTCTCGCTGCCGAGGATCTCGCTCGGCCCGCGCTCCCTGCGGACCTCCCAGTGCCTCGACGTCCTGAACCAGGAGGCCGACCTGCGCGAGGCGGTCCGCCCCGCCACCCCGGACGGCTAGCGGGGCACGGGGAGCGGGCTCCCCTCGCCGATCGCCTCGTCGAGGGTGCGCGCCCTCAGCCCCCCGATCACGGCCGTCAGGCGGACGACCTCGCGAGGCTCCGAGCGGATCCGCGTTCCGAGCATGAACCGTCGGGGTTGCCCGAGGCGTCGCCTCAGCGATTGGACGACCTGGTCCAGGGTCCGGAGGGTCAGGTTCGACCCTCCGTCGAGGTGCAGGAGGGCGGAGCTCTCCTGGTCGAGGGCGAAGTCGAGCAGCCCCTCCGTCATCGCCTGCTCGACGAGCCGCTCGGGGTCGGAGATGTGGTACTCCCCGCACAGGAGCGTCGAGAGTCCCGAGCCGGCGAGGTGACCCTTGAGGCTCGCGAGGTCGACGTTCAACTGGGAAGGGTGCTCCACCATGTCGACCAGGCTGCGGAGGAGCGCGTGCACGTAGGCGTTCCGGACCGCGAAGACACGGTGGAGAGGCAGCGCCTCGAAGCGGCGGAGCTTCTCGTTGGAGAGGGCGAGGAGGAGGCCGCCGAGCTCGTCGAGCTCCTCGAGCGCGGCGCGGACGTTCGCCTTGCGGTCGGAGTTCGTCTCGAGCTCGACGTGGAAGGGCAGGAAGGCGACCGGGACGGGGAGGGCGTCGGTCTTCCGGAGCTCGGCCGCAAGATAGGGCAAGAGGGCGCTCCCGGTCCCCCCTCCGAGCCCGGCGAGGAGGAAGACCATCTCGAACCGGGAGAGCCTCCGTACGATCTCCTCGCGCCCGTCCTCGGCGGCATCGAGGACGACCGAGCGGTTCCCGCCGCTCCCGCGGCCCCGCATCGTCCGCTCCCCGATGAGGATCCGCTCCTCGACGGGGATCTTGAGCAGGTGGCGGGCGTCGGTGTTGACGGCGAAGGTGCGGACGCCCGGGCTCCCGAGGCC
Source organism: Thermoplasmata archaeon (assembly GCA_030039825.1). Taxonomy (GTDB): domain Archaea; phylum Thermoplasmatota; class Thermoplasmata; order Lutacidiplasmatales; family UBA184; genus Lutacidiplasma. The sequence continues at coordinate 1,539 of JASHUV010000209.1, read as the reverse complement.
CATGACGTCCTGGACGGCCTCGCTGCCGGCCCCCCCGAGGCCGACGAGGGCGAAGCCGGGGGAGATGCTCCGCTCGGCCCAGGCCCGGAGGTCGCTCTCCGTCGTCCCCTCCCGTCCGGGCTACGGGGGGGCGGTGCCCTCCGAGGCCGCGAGGGTGTCGCCCTCGCGCCGGCCGCGGCCGATGACCGATCCGGCGTGCTCGACCCGGCTGCGGATGAACTCCCGGACGGCGGAGCGGACGGCGTCGTCGACGCTCACCGAGTTGCCGTCGCGGACGAACTCCTCGAGCTGCCGGTTGTCCTGGCGGGAGAGGTCGACCACGACCTTGCGGATGTTCGGCGGGGGAAGGTTCATGTCGGCGTAGCGGTCGAGCCCCTCCCGGATCGTGTCGGAGATCGTCGGGGTCCCCTTCGACTGCTGGATCGCCTTCAGCTTCTCGAGAAGCTCCTGGGGGATCCGCACGGTGACCCGCTCCGAGGTATCGACCATCGTTGTCGGACAATGAGTGGGTCTTTGTCCGACAGATGTTGGCCCCGACTTGCATTTAATCGTTAGCCCCGAGGGGCGGGCGCTCTCCCGCTCGGTCCGGACGGCAAGAGGGCCCCCCGGCGTCGCGGGAGGAGGCGGCCGCGGGGTTTTTGGCGTGGCAGCGCCACGGGAGGGATCGGCGATGCGGCTCATCCACCAGGACCCGTCGACCGGACTCCTTCGCCTCCGGATCGAGACCCCGAGCGACCTCTGGCGGCTCGCCCACCTGGTCCGGAAGGGGGACACCGTCGGGGCCTCGACGACACGGCGGGATCCGGAGGCGCCCCCCGACACCCCCGCGGCGCAACGCAGCCGTCGCCGCCTCTGGCTCGTCGTCCGGGCCGAGGAGATCGAGTTCCATGGCTTCTCCCGGCACGTTCGGGTCACGGGACCGATCGTCGAAGGACCGTTCGACCTCGGGCGGCACCACACCCTCGACCTCACCGAGGGCGACGAGGTCGCCCTCACGAAGTCCTCGCTGACCGCGGCCGAGCGCGCCCTGCTCGAGGAGGGGACCTCCGGCCACGGGGACCCGGTCCTCCTGATCGCGACCGTGGATTGGGGGGAATCCACGATCGTCCGGCTGAGGGGCCGGGCCATCGAGACGGTCGCCGATCTCGACCGATCGATCTCCGGGAAGCGCTACAAGGGCGGGGGCGGCGAACGGGACCGGGGCGCCTACCTCGAGGAGCTCGTCGGCCTCATCGCGGGCGAGGGCGCCGGCGCGGAGGCGATCGTCCTCGCCGGACCGGGCTTCCTCAAGGAGAGCGTCGGGAAGGCGATCGCCGAGGAGCATCCGGCGCTCGCCGGGAAGGTGAAGCTCCTCGCCACCAACGGCTCCGGGCGCGCCGGGCTCGATGAGCTCCTGCGCTCCGGTCGGGCGACGGAGGTCCTCCGGGGCGCGGTCGCCGCCGACGAGGCGAGCCTCGTCGAGGCCCTCGTCACCGCGCTCGGCGGAGGTCGGCGGGCCGCGGTCGGCCTCGCCGAGGTCCTCGAGGCCGCCGAGGGCGG